>NZ_JAAGNB010000774.1:0-10277 GCF_010550475.1 Amycolatopsis sp. SID8362 | reverse complement strand
CGCGGGCCGCCGTGCCGGAAGGACGGCCGCAGCAGCCGCGCCGCCCGGAGGCGCCCGGCCGCCCGCCGCTGCCCCAACGGCGACGCCAGCAGAACCTCGTTCCCCAGTTGCGGGAAGATAAGCCCGCACAGGAACGCGAAGAGGTGCGGCTGGACTCCCCGGAGGCCGCCCGCAGCAGGCTGTCCGCCTTCCAGCAAGGCACCCGCCGGGCCCGTGACGAAGAGTTTCCCGAGAACGACGACAGGTACGGAGAGCGCGAGTAATGGTCAACTCAGGCGCCCACGAGCTCGACTGGCTGCTGGACGACCTCGTCAAACGGGTCGCCGGGGCGGACCGGGCGGTGGTCCTGTCCTCGGACGGCCTGCTCATCGGGCGATCGGGGAACCTCTCCGAGGAGGACGCCGAACACCTGTCCGCCGTGGCTTCGGCGTTCCAGAGCCTGGCGCGCGGGACCGGGCGGCACTTCGGCGGGGGCAACGTCCGCCAGACGATGGTCGAGATGGACCACGCGTTCCTGTTCGTGACGGCGGCCGGGCGGGGCGCGTGCCTGGCCCTGCTCGCCCGCGAAGACGCGGACATGGGCCTCGTCGCGTACGAGATGAACTTGATGGTGAAGCGGGTCGGGCAGGTACTCACCTCGGCCCCGCGGGCCGGCGTCCAGCCCACGTCGCCGTGAGCGCGCGGCACGAAGCCTGGTTCGACGACGAGGCCGGGCCCCTGGTCCGGTCCTACGCGGTCACGGGCGGCCGCACCCGGTCGGACACGCTCGGGCTCGACCTCATCACGCTCGTCGTCGCCCTGCGCACCGCGCACGAAGCGGGCATGCTCGAACCGGAGTACGCGCGCATCATCGCCCTGTGCCAGCGGCCGGTCTCGGTGGCCGAGGTGGCCGCCCGGGTCGACCTCCCGCTGCCCGTGGTGAAGGTGATGCTGAGCGACCTCATCGAGCAGAACCTGGTGCTGTTCCGTACCGCGGCACCGGTCCAGGAAACCCCCAACCGACACGTATTGCAGGCGGTCCTTGATGGCATCCGGAAACTCTGACCCCCGGCGGAACCTGACCGCGACCGCGGTCAAGGTACTCATCGCCGGCGGGTTCGGGGTCGGCAAGACCACGATGGTCGGCTCGGTGAGCGAAGTGCCGCCGCTGCGGACCGAAGAGGTCATCACGACCGCGTCCGAGGGGGTCGACGACCTCTCGGGCGTCGAGCAGAAGACCACGACGACGGTCGCCCTCGACTTCGGCCGCATCACGATCAACCCGGACCTGATCCTGTACCTGTTCGGCACGCCGGGGCAGGACCGGTTCTGGTTCATGTGGGACGAGCTGGCCGAAGGCGCGCTCGGCGCCGTCGTGCTGGCCGACACCCGGCGGCTCGACAGCTGCTTCGCGGCGGTGGACTTCTTCGAGCGCCGCAACCTGCCGTTCGTCGTCGGCGTGAACTGCTTCGACGGCGCGTACCGCTACGGGACCGAGGAGGTCCGGCAGGCGCTCGACGTCGGCATGGACGTCCCGTTGCTGCTGTGCGACGCCCGCGAGCGGGAGTCGACGAAGCAGGTGCTGACCAGCCTGATGGAACACGTGATGGCGCGGTCCGATCTCGCAGCCGCCCAGGGTGGCTACTGATTGAACCTCATTCTGGTCAGGCCGGCGCTACGGACCGCAACGCGCCGCGAGTGGTGACCGTTGCGCCGGCCGACGGCTGAATGAGGTTCACAGGACCGCGCCCGTGCGGGTTCAGCGGCGTCGCTTGATCAGCGTGTCCAGCGCGAACCGGCCCGGGCCGATCGCGGCGAACAGCAGGAAGATCCACGAGTAGACCGCGGCCGGCTCGCCCATGTTCTGCAGCGGCAGCAGGCCCATCGGGGCGTGCACGGTGAAGTAGGCGTAGGCCATCACGCCGGAGAGCAGGATGGCGGCGGGCCTGCTGGCGAGCCCGACGAGCAGCAGCAGGGCGCCGGCGAGTTCGAAGACGCTGCCCCACCAGCCGGGGAACGAGCCGAACGGGACGCCGCCGCCCTGGCCGTCGATCCCGCCGAAGAAGCCGAATCCCTGCAGGCCGTGGAAGCCGAACAGGAACGAGATCACGATCCGGCTCACGCCGGTGACGACGCCGGTGACCTGGGTCTTCGCGGCGGTGGTGGTCTGGGTTTCGCGGGCGGTGGTGGTGGTCATCGCGGGGTTCCTTCCCTGGGTTCTTCCTTGCCTTCTGCCTACGCGTCGAGTGGCTTCTCCCCGGATCGACAACCCCGGCGGATTTTTTTCGGCGGGTTTCGGCAGACTGGGCCGATGGCGGGCAAACGCAGTGCCGGGCTCCTGGTCCACCGCGGCCGGGGCGAGACCCTCGAAGTGCTCCTCGGGCACATGGGCGGGCCGTTCTGGGCGAAGAAGGACGCGGCGGCGTGGTCGCTGCCGAAGGGCGAGCTGGAGCCGGACGAAGAGCCGGAGGCCGCGGCGCGGCGCGAGTTCACCGAGGAGCTGGGGCTGCCGGCGCCGTCCGGGGAGTACGTCCCGCTCGGCGAGGTGAAGCAGTCGGGCGGCAAGGTCGTCACGGCGTGGGCGGTGGCGGGCGACGTCGACCCGGTGGCGGTCGTGCCGGGGACGTTCACCATGGAGTGGCCGCCGCGCTCGGGCCGTCAGCAGGAGTTCCCCGAGGTGGACCGGGTCGCGTGGTTCTCGCTGGAGGTGGCCCGGGAGAAGCTGGTGAAGGGCCAGCTGCCGTTCCTGGACCGGCTGCCGGCGTCAGTCGCCGAGTAGCGCCTCGAGGGGTTTCGCGGTGAAGGACGGCAGCACGACGTCGGCCTGCCCGAAGTCGAGGCTCTCGGTGATGGCGTTCGGCACGGCGACGCAGGTCAGCCCGGCGGCCTTGGCGGCGGTGATCCCGTGCGGGGTGTCCTCGAAGGCGATGGTCTCGTTCGCGCCGGTCTTGAGAGCCTCGAGCGCCGCGAGGTAGAGGTCGGGGTCGGGCTTGGCCTTGTGCAGGTCCCCGGTGAGGACGGCGTCGAAGTAGTGGGCGATGCCGAGCCGTTCGAGGTGCGGGTTGACCCAGGCCCCGGACGAGCTGGAGGCGACGGCGAGCTTGAGGCCGTGCTCCTTGGCCGTCTCGAGGTAGGTCTCGACGCCTTCGCGCGGGCCGAGGGTCTCGAGCAGCTCGAAGACCCGGGCCTTGGACTTCGGGCGCAGCGCTTCGGGGTCGATGCCGGGCGCGTGCTCGGCGAGCAGGGCGAACATGGCGGGCGTGGTGTGCTGGGTGCCGATGACGGCGTACCAGGCGTCGAGCGGCAGCTCGCTCCCGTGCGCGCGGAAGACCTCTTGCCAGGACTGGAGGACGGCGGACTCGGTGTCGGCGAGCGTGCCGTCGAAGTCGAAAACCAGGGCGCGGGTGGGCACGGTTGCACCCTGCCCGGTGGGTGATCGGTCAGGCAAGTGGGGTGTGACGAGCCTCGAAGGCGCGGAGTGCTTCCGCGCCTCGGAGGGCGAAGATGACCTCTTCGATGCCGCCGGGGTCGGCTTGGTGGACCGTGGTGAGCGCGATCTCGGCGGCCGATTCGAGGGGCCAGCGGTAGATGCCGGTGGAGATGGCGGGGAAGGCGACGGTCTTGGCCCCGAGGTCGTTCGCGACTTTCAGGGCGTTGCGGTGGCAGTCGGCGAGCAGCTCGGACCGGTCTTCGGTGGCCGACCAGACCGGGCCGACGGTGTGCACGACCCACTTGGCGGGCAGGTTCCCGGCGGTGGTGGCGACGGCCTGCCCGGTCTTGAGGCCCTTCCCGTAGTGCCCGGCCCGCAGCTTCCGGCACTCGGCGAGGATCTCGGGGCCACCCTTGCGGTGGATGGCCCCGTCGACCCCGCCCCCGCCGAGCAGCGAGGAGTTGGCGGCGTTGACGACGACGTCGACCTCGAGGGTGGTGATGTCGGCGTCGAGGATCCGGATGCGCATGGGCCGATCTTCCCTCAGCCCAGGAAGAACTTCGTCAGCACCGGGGCCAGCGCCGCCGCCTTCACGATGTGGGTCTGGCCCGGCAGGGTCGCGTACTCCGCCGACGGCAGCACCTTCGCCAGCGACGACACGCCGTTGCGCATCCACTCCGGGCTCCGGCCGCCGTCGACCACCAGCGTCGGGATCGTCACCTCCGGCCACGACGGCGTGAGGGGCTCGCCCGCCTGGCGGTCGCCGACCACCGCCGTGTCGTACGGGATCGTGTGGGCGACCTTCTTGAGCTTCGACCAGAACGGCATGATCCGCATCATCGCCACCGTCGCGCCGCCGAGGCCGACGCCTTCGGTCATGAACAGCTTGACCGCCTTGCCGCGCTTGCCGTCGGCGAGCGCCGCGTCGAGGCGGGCCGGGTAGTCGGCGGGGACGCGGGGGCGGGCGGCGTCCACCACGAACGGGGGTTCGTACAGCGCCAGCTTCGGGGCCGGGAGGGTGCGGGCCGCTTCGAGGGCCAGTGCCGCGCCCGAGGAGATGCCGAACAGGAACGCTTCGCCGCCCGCTTCCTTCAGCAGGGCCGCGAGGTCCTCGACCTCGCGCTCGACCGCGTACGGGCCGGTGTCGGTGCTTTCGCCCCGGCCGCGGCGGTCGTAGGTGTACACCGTGAAGTGCGCGGACAGCTCCTTCGCCAGCGCGTCGTTCGGGGACGAGCCGCGGTAGCACATCGCGCCGTCGACCAGGACGAGCGCGGGGCCGGTGCCCGTGCGGGTGTACGCGATCTTCGTGCCGTCGGCGGAAATCGTCGTGGTCATCGGGACTCTCCTCGCGGCATCAGGTGGGCGGACGTCGTGGCGAGCCAGGTCCAGGCGAGCACCACGGCCGCCCAGAAGCCGAGTGTGACGACCGGGCTCGCCGAGCCGGACGCTACGCCGCCGAAGCCTACGAGGAACAGCACGCCGGTGAGCCGCGAGTACCACGCGCGGGCCGGCGGGAGGTGCGAGCCGATCGCGAAGCAGGCCCCGACCAGTGCGGCGAAGCCGACGCCGCCGCAGGCGAAGTGCAGCATGCCGTGCCAGCTCACCGACACCGGCGGCCCGGCGGGCGTGCCCAGCGGGAAGCCGTCCTGCGGGTCGGCGCGGAAGATGCCCGCGCAGATCAGGCTGACGCCGTAGACCGCCAGCAGCCTCGGTCCCCATCTGCCGGGGAGGACACGGCGGAGGCCGGCCGAGGCGGCGAGGGTCAGCAGGCCGGTGACGAGGAAGTTCGCGACCTGGACGAAGCCGAGGGAGCCGTTCGCCAGGATGCTCGCCGGGTGCCGCGTGAAGTCGAAGCCGGCGCGGGTCAGGCCCTGGAGCACGCCGGTGCCGACGAACACGGGTCCGGCGAGGATTCCGCAGGTCAGCAGCGTGCGAGTGGGTGAGGTGACGTGGGTGGGAAGCGTGGTGGTGGTCATGCGGGACAGCCTGCCATCCGATCATTCGAACTGTCAAGACAAAAAAAGTTGTCGGTGGGCTCTGCTTCGGCTGGGACCGGCCGAAGACCGGCTCAGGCCGAGCGCAGGGTGAGGAGCGTGATCTCGCTGGGCGCGAAGACGCGGAACGGCGGGCCCCAGAAGCCGGTGCCGCGGCTGTTGTACAGCTGGGTCGGGCCGTGCCGGGTCAGGCCGGAGAGCGTCGGCTGGTCGAGGCGCACCAGGAGGTGGAACGGCCAGATCTGCCCGCCGTGCGTGTGGCCCGAGATCTGCAGGTCGACGTCGGCCTCGCGGGCCTCGCGCACCTGCTTCGGCTGGTGCGCGAGCAGCACCACCGGGACGTCGTCGGGGCGGCCGGCCAGCGCGGCGGCCAGGTCGGGGCCGTGGCCGGGCAGGCCGGACGCGGTGCCGGTCGGGTCGTCGATGCCGGCGAACAGGATCCGGTCGCCGTCGCGCTCGATGAGCGTCGAGCGGTTGTGCAGCGTGTCCCAGCCGAGCCCCTCCATGTGGTCGAGCCACGCCTGGGCTTCGCCGAAGTACTCGTGGTTGCCGGTGATGTAGAACCGCCCGAGCGCGGCCTGGACGCCGCCGAGCGGGTCGACCTGCTTGCGGCGCTTGGCCACCGCGCCGTCGGCGAGGTCGCCGGCGTGGCAGACGACGTCCGCCTCCAGTGCGTTCACCGCCGCGACGACCTGCTCGGACCACTTCGTCCGGTCGATCGGGCCGAAGTGGGTGTCGGTCAGCACGGCGATCGTCAGGCCGTCCAGCCCCGGCCCCAGGCGCGGGATGACGATGTCGGTCCGCTTCACCGGCGGCACGCGCATCGCGACGCGGTTGCCGTGCACGAGCAGGCCCGCGGCCACCAGCACGGTGGCGCCCGCGACGATCCGCGACCGCAGCGGGTCGTCGACGCCGAGCAGCGCGACCCGCAGGACCAGGCTCAGGATCGACCAGCTGAACAGCACCCAGATCACGGCGAGCAGCGAGTCGCCGAGGCGCGCGGAGGCGTCGCTCTGGCGCTTGGCGTGCCCGCGGAACATGGCGACCGGCATCGTGACCAGTCCCGCCGCCAGCACGACGGTGCCGGCGATCGTGCCCGCGAGGCCCCACTCCGGCGCCAGGACGAGCGTCCACCACGGGACGCCGTACAGCAGGAGCATGGCCAGGATCGGCACGACGACGAGTTGCCCTCTCATCGAACCAGGTTACAGCCCATCGGGCTGTTAGCTTTTCGCTACTCTGGTGGGAAAGGAAGGGGGGGCGTCGTGCACACACTGTTGCAGCTGGCGTTCCCCGTCGTGACCGGCCCGAGCGCGCTGGTCGCCTTCGCCTCCCTCGCCGCCGCGAGCCTCCTGGTCGTGCTGCTGGTGAGCAGCACGCACCGCAGCGAGCTGGCGCTGTGGTCGGCGCCGGTGCGCAGCCGCGTCACCGCGTTGCGCCGCCGGGCCCGTCGCGCCGAGTCGATCCGGCTCCGCGATCCCGGCCGTCCCGGCCGCAGCAGGCCACGAGCACCCGGGTTCCGCAGCACGGCTGCGTGAGTCCAACCGCAGCCATTCCGCCTGCCCCCATTCCTTCCACTCGTGCGGAGTGCTGCCCGTGTTCGGTTTTCTCGACGTGCCCGTTTCCGGCGCGTACCACCTGATCCACGCCCTCACCGGCCCATTTTCGACGGCGCTGGCCATCGTCGTGTTCACCCTCGGTGTGCGGCTCTTGCTGCATCCGCTCGCCCGGTCGGCGGCCCGCGGCGAGCGCGCCAGGGCCACCCTGCTGCCGCAGCTGCGGACCTTGCAGGAGAAACACGGCAAGGACCGCGACCGGCTGGCCGCGGAAATGACGAAGCTGCAGCGGGAGTCCGGGACGTCGCTGTTCACCGGCTGCCTGCCGATGCTGCTGCAGCTGCCGTTCTTCACGATCATGTACCGGCTCTTCACGACGCCGGTGATCGGCGGCGAGCCCAACTCGCTGCTCGGCGCGACGCTGCTCGGGACGCCGCTGGGCGCGCACGGCCTGTCCGGTAGCCCGCTGGTGTTCGTGATCGCGGCCGGGCTCGCGGTCGTGGCGTGGTTCTCGGTCCGCCTGCAAGCACCGCAGCCGGACGCGCCGGGCGGGAAACTCCTGCGGTTGCTGCCGTACGGCACGGTGCTGGCGACCCTGGTCCTGCCCCAGGCCGCGGGCCTCTACCTGCTCACGACGACGGCGTGGACCGCGGCCGAACGCGCGTTGCTACGACGCCGCTCGTGACCGCCGCCAGTCCTGGACCGCTTCTTCGACGTCCACCAGCGCGACCGTCAGCGGCGGGCCGGTGTGGTGGTTGAGGTAGGCCTGCCGGATCCGCTCGTTGAGGTCGGCCACGACCTCCCGCACCCGCGCTTCGGCGCGCTCGGCGGCGAGCGTCTCCGGCAGGTCCTGGACCTCGCGTTTGAGCGCGAGCGCCGGCGGCAGCAGCGCCTTCGTGTCGTGGCCGCCCTTGCGGACTTCGCGCAGGACCCAGTCGGTCGCCGCGTCGTTGCCGGTCGGTTTCGGCAGCGGCTTGCCGGTGCCGGGCAGGTCGTCGAAGTCGCCGCGGTCGCGGGCCTCGTCGATCTGCCGGTCGACCCACCAGCGGAAAGACACCTTGGGCGGCTTGCGTCGGTCCATCGGCTCACACCCCCTCGCTGCTCTCCAGGGTAATCTCCGGGGGAGGAGCGAGGGGACCGCATGACCGTCGAACGCAGTGGCGCCGATGACGTCGACCGCACACTCGCGCTGCTCTGGCGCGCCCGTGGCAGCAGTGCCGAGCCGACCAGAGGACGCCGGCCGACGCTGACGGTCGAGCGGATCGTCGCCGCCGCGATCGGGGTCGCGGACGCCGACGGGCTGGCCGCCGCGTCGATGCACCGGGTTGCGAAGGAGCTCGGCGCCGGCACGATGACGCTGTACACGTACGTGCCCGGCAAGGCCGAGCTGGTGGACCTGATGGTCGACGACGTGCTCGTCGAGCGCCGGCTGCCGGGGCCGGGCGAGCCGCGCTCGGGGGACTGGCGCGAGCAGGTGGCGCTCTACGCCGAACGGACGAGGGCGGCCTACCGCGCCCACCCGTGGCTGTGCGAGGTGTCGCGGGTCCGGCCGCCGCTGGGCCCGGGGCAGCTGGCAGGCCAGGAGTACCTGCTGTCCATTGTGGACGCCCTCGGCCTGCCCCCGCGGCAGGCGGTCGCCGCGGCGGCCGCGATCGGCACGTACGTCGACGCGAACGCCGCACTCGGCGCGGAGAACACCCGGCTCGAGCGCAGCACCGGCCAGTCGACGGAGGCCTGGTGGCACCAGCGGTCATCGTTCTGGGAGGACTACTTCGTGGTCGACGCCCACCCGGCGATGAACCGCATCTGGCTGGGCGGTGGGTTCGACCAGAGCGCCGAGGCTCAGGGGGAGAAGGGGTACGAGTTCGGGTTGAACCGGATGCTCGACGGGATCGAGGCCCTGGTCGGTTAGCGGCGGCTGCGCCACGCAACCGGCGCCGCTCCTGCTCGGGAACTCCGCCTTCGTGAACGGGATGCTCGGCGGCGTCGAGGCGTTGGTCGGCTAACGTCGGCTACGCCACCGCAACCGGCGTCGCTCCTGCCGCGGCACCTCGGCCGTCGAGTCGCCGCGCAGCAGATCGCGGCAGACCGGGTCGAACCGGCCCGGAGCCTCGATCATCGGCGCCGCCAGCACCAAGTGACCGCAGACCGCCCGGAATCGCCCGTCGCGCCGGCCCGCCGCGAACTCGTCTTCGGTGACCGCGTGGGTGTAACCGTCGGTGTCGCAGCGGATGTGCACCAGGAACGGCTCCACCGGGCTCACCCCGCCGGGGTGGTCGAGGTGGTTTCGGTCGGGGTGGCCGCCGAGTCGGCCGGGGTGGTGCTCGACGTCGTCGTCACCGGTGCCGCGGTGGTGCTGGTCGGCGGCGGCGTGCTGGTGGACGGCGGCGTCGGGTCCGTGGTCGGAGTCGTCGGCTTGGTCGGTGAAGTCGACGTGGTGGGTGTGGTCGGCGACGTGGTCGGGGTCGTGCTGCCCGGCGGCGTCGACGTGCCCGGCAGCGAGCCCGGCGGCTGGGCGGTCACCGGGGGCGCGGGCGGTGCCGGGACGCCGACCGGGGCACCGGCCGCGGCGGCGTCCGGGGCGTCGGGCGCGCCGATCGGCACCTGGCTGTCGGGGAGCTGGGCGACCCCGCCCCGGTAGGCCGCGGCCCACGCCATCACCGTGTCCACATAGGACTGCGAATTGTTGTAGCGGCGCACGGCGATGCGCTGCCCCGCGTCCGTCGAGAGGTCCAGCCCGCCCGAGCACAGGTAGCGCGCGGTGGCCAGCGCCTCGTCGTAGGCGTTGTTCGGGTTCGACACGCCGTCGCCGTTGCCGTCGGAGGC
Organism: Amycolatopsis sp. SID8362; assembly: GCF_010550475.1. Lineage (NCBI taxonomy): Bacteria > Bacillati > Actinomycetota > Actinomycetes > Pseudonocardiales > Pseudonocardiaceae > Amycolatopsis > Amycolatopsis sp. SID8362. Next base: position 492 of record NZ_JAAGNB010000774.1, on the reverse strand, counting down.
GTAACCGCGCCACGTCGACGGGATGAACTGCGTCGGGCCGACCGCGCGGTCCCACACGGCGTCGCCGTCGTACTTGCCGCCGTCGGTGTCCGGGATCGCCGCGAACGCGCCGGCGCCGTTGAGCACCGGGCCGAGGATCGGTTCGAGGGTGTCACCGTTCGCGTTGACGTACCCGCCGCGGGCGTGGTTCGACTCGATCCGGCCGATGCTCGCGATCAGCGCCCAGTCCAGGTGGCAGTTCGGCTGCTCCTTGGCCAGGATGTCGGCGGCGTTCTGGTACGCCTTGAGCATGCTGCCCGGGATGCCGAGGGTGCCCGAGATGCCCGCCGAGCCGGCCCGCCCGCCCGGCACGACCAGCGGCGTGGGCAGCGGGGGCTGGGGGAGGCTGCCGTCGACGGCGATGGGCGGCATGACGATGTTCGGCGGCTGCAGCGGCGCGGCCTGGTCCGGGAGGGCGTTGCCGGTGCCGGCGACCACGACCGGCGCGGGCTG
>NZ_JAAGNB010000735.1:0-126781 GCF_010550475.1 Amycolatopsis sp. SID8362 | reverse complement strand
CGCCCGCCGCGGGTTCACTGCCTCGGAGAACCGGGTGTGGCGGATCTGCTCGATGCAGAAGATCTTCTCGCTGCACGCCAGGAAGAAAGGCCGTTCCCGCCAGGCGGGGCCGCCGGTGCACGACGACCTCGTGCGCCGGGACTTCACCGCCGCCGCGCCGAATACCAAGTGGCTGACCGATATCACCGAGCATCCCACCGGTGAGGGCAAGCTGTACTTGTGTGCGGTCAAGGACTGCTACTCCAACAAGATCGTCGGATACTCCATCGCCTCGCACATGCGGGCCTCACTCGCCGTCAGCGCGCTGCGCAACGCGATCGCGCTGCGCGACCCGCACGACGTCGTGGTCCACTCCGACCGCGGAGCCCAGTTCCGATCGGCGGCCTACCAGCGCCTGCTGCGCGGTCATGGGCTGACCGGGTCGATGGGTCGGGTCGGTGCGTGTGGTGACAATGCTGCGATGGAGTCGTTCTTTTCGTTGCTGCAGAAGAACGTTCTCGATACCCGCCGGTGGCGCACGCGGGAGGAGCTCCGGTTGGCGATCGTGTCCTGGATCGAGACGAAGTATCACCGCAAACGCCGCCAACGCGCCCTGGGCAAGCTCACCCCGGTCGAGTTTGAGACCATCTACACGGCCACGTCAGCGGCCTGAGAAACAGTCAGCTCCGGTGTCAACCGAAGTCTGGGCAGACCCTTGATCAAGCAAACGACCGCCAACCGCAGTCACAAACCACGGACATCTGCGGTCGGTTCACACCGTCACAACCAATACTCACCATAGTGGCGCAGCTGCAGGTTGAATGACAGCCCGTCTCGCAGTGCCGAGTCCACGCGGGCTTGTGTGGTCGCGGCCGACGCATGGAAACCTCACCGGAAGCCTCCGCGCACCGCTTCCGAGACCGCGGCGCGCTCGGGGCGATCGGGACGTCGTGGACCGACTGGCGGCCGAGCTGCCCTTGGTGTCGTACGTCGCTCGCTCCAACGGTCTCGGTCCCGACGAGGCCGAGGTATGGCGCGAGACCGACCGTCGACCGATCGTTCGGCATGTGTGCGCGTTCGTCGTGCGCTCGGTAGCGATAGCAGAACCCGCTGCTGAGACTCCGTAGTCTCTTCCGCCCGCGTATGCCGGATCCGAAACCAGTCGCCCAAGTGTGCACGGAGACTAAACAGGTGTGCGTTGATTCGATCGACAAGGCCGGCCGGTGACGTGCATCTTGACACCGGCAGGTACGCATAGGGCCAGCCGGACTCCACATCGTGAGCTGCGCCGGAGTCAGGTCAATAAGTTGACGGCAAAAGGAGAAATGTTGTTCACCATGCAATGGATGAAAACCGCATCGCGCGCTCGATGGAGGGCCGCGGCCGCACTCGTGGCCCTGCTTTCCGTGCCCGTGATGATCGCACCCGCGGCCCAGGCGGCCGAAACACAGGATCGGGACCTTGCCAGTGCAGCCAGCGGCGCACCAAGGGCTTGGTTCCCCTCGGTCGCGGGCGACGCGGGTTTGGCTTCGCGCGCCGAGTCGTCCGCTGCTGTCGTTCTGGAGAGTTACATCAGCAATCAGAGCTCCATCGGCCAGGGGGTGATGAGCCTGATGGACGGGGTTTACGACAGCGGCCTCTATGACGCGATATTGCCGCCCGGATGGCGTACGGATATCCAATTCCGGTGGAATTACGCCCACGGCGCCTACATCGGTCCCGGCGGCTGTGCGAAATTTCGTTCGTGGACCGGTACCTATTGGTACGATTACGGCAATCACCCAGCCGGGCAGTGGTACCTTCCCCCGAACCCCTGGGGGCAAGACGTCACGAGGTGGGAGATCCGGAACTGCTGATTCCGGTGCGGTTCGCCTCGCCGAGCCGCTACCGGCACCGGCTGCGGCGGCGCACCAGGTGGTCCGCACGGGGAACCACTGCAGGGTGTCCGGCTACCCGAGCTGTTGACTCGCGGAGGCGGCCGCCGGTAGGCGCGAGAAGTCGAAGACCGGCGGGCCGCGATGCCCGTGAAGCAGCAAAGTGACCAGCTATTCGTCGACGCCGGCGCCCGGGCAGGGAGTCGGCGTCGAGGCCAGCCGGGATGAGCGCGCACCGAGTGCGCATCCGCGGTCCATCGTTCCTGACTCAAGATATGAATGAGGAGCAGAGCAGCTCAGCGGTGTTCGTGGGCCAGGGTGCGCAAGCCCTCACGCGCCCAGAACCGCGATCAATCCCACCGTCGTCGCCGTGCCGACCAAAGCCGAGGATCCGCACGCGCCCGACGTGATCGCCCGCAGCGCGTCGACGACGTGGGCCAGTCAGTCTGCGGGGTGAAGGGGGCTGGCCGGGCCGGCGCGGCGCGTGCGCTGGCCGGGCCAGCCCGAACCGGGATTCGGCTCGCCCGGGGACGGCGTGCCGACTCGGGGACTCCCGGTTCATTCAGGTGGCTTCGCGCGGGATTGGTGTGCGGACGACCCGGGACATCCAGGGCCGGCGGCCTCGCCGAGGTCGCCGGCTGGGCCTTGACCGGTGTCGCGGGGTCTGGTCGCGTGGTCGAGGCCGCGCCGTCCCGCGAGGTCACGTGTGGCCGGGTGCCACGGCATCGATCGCGGGTTCGCGATCGGCCGTCCACGTGGTGAGGGCGTCGGCGGCGGCGTGGACGGAGCCCGTCGGAAGGCTGCTCGTCCTTGGGCGGGTCGGGATGCAGTACGGATCCGGTGAGGGTGCGGGGCTCGTAGCGGTCGAGCAGGCCGGCGGTGACGCGGCGAACGGCGCCGACGGCGCGGCCGTTGACCCGCACTGGCCAGAGGTGATCGAACCGGTAGGCAGCACGGGCCGGTGCGGTGCGCGGGTGGTGTTCGGGGTAGCGGTAGGCGGCTCACCAGTTGGTGACGGAGCGATCGATGACCGGTCACCAGCGTCGGTGATCGCGGTGACCACGTCGCGGGCCAGCGCCGGGCCGATGAGGTCGGCCAGCATCGTGAACGCATCCCGCGCCGGATCGATCGTGGCCAGCAGCGGCGCAGCCTGTTCCCACAGCGTTGTCACATTCAGCTGGCTGAGTTCGGTGTCGCGGTCGGCGTAGGCGCGTTCGTCGGTGAACCCCGGATCCAGAGGGGCCAGGGCGTCCAGGCAGGCGATGCAGTCGTGGCAGCGGTAGACGCTCGGGCGGGACACAGCGATGGAGATGCCGTGGCCGGTGTTCGTCCAGCCGTCGGTTCCGCACGTTATCGACCGAGGACCGGGGTTGCTCAGACGGCGGCGAGGACCTTGTACAGGATGGCGGTGGTGCGTGGCGCGGTCATTCTTGGCCAGCTCACCGCGCATCACCCGGGTCATGTTCCGTTCGGCGCGGCTGGCACCGCTGATGACGGCCTCGTGGTTGAGGTGAGTGTTGACCGCCTGCACCACACCCCACCCGGTGTTCTTCCACGGGCTGACCCGGCTGTCGCTGGTCCACAGCCGGGTCAGCGCGGAACGTTTGTCGGCGGCGTTGGTGCGTCCCCTGCCCGGCTGCTCGGGGATCGGGGTGTGGGCGTCCAGGAAGGCTTTCCAGGCGCGGTCGGTGACCGTGGTCTGACACAGTTTCTTGACTTCGGCGGCGAAGTCGTCGGCGACGGTGTGCACGAGCTGCAGCACTTCACGGGCGGAGCAGCTGCAGGGCACTGTTGCGCTTGTGGACGATGGCGACTTCTTGCCCGTCTTCGCGCAGCCCGGCGGCCATTGTGTTGTCGCAGAAGACGTTGGTGACCACGCGCTTGTAGCGGGTTTTCAGGCAGCAGGCCGGCGGATCCGATGGCGAGGCCGTCGTCGAGGAGGGCGGCGACGTTGTCCAGCAGCCAGATCCGTACTGGGTGGATTCCGTATCCGTTGGTGTGGTTGGCGAGGATGTCGCCGTTATCGGAGGCGGTGACCCCCAGGTGGTGCTCGGAGAGCCGGAGCCCGAAGCGGCCTTCGACGAAGACCCGGGCCGGCTCGGCGGTCCAGCTGAACAGGCGCCGTTTGACGTCGCTGATGGGATCGGGCCGGGGTAGTGGTTCGGTTCGGGGGTCTGGTCTTCGGCGCGATAGTGCCAGGCGTGGCCGCGTTTGTCGGTGAATCCGATGAGGACATTGGTGTTGAGCCACGTGCTGGTTTCCTTGGACACGACGATTGCCCTTTCGGTGCTGGTGCGGCGTGAGCGGGTGCCGAGGGGTGGCGGGCTCGCGGTGGACGGCCACGGCTCACCAGGCCAAGCGCCGGCGGTGCACAGGCCCCGCAGCTGCAGATCGAGCCCGGGTGTGAAGTGGCTGCCGTGAACCGCTGGCGCGGGCCTGGTTCCCTGGGCTCGGTCACACGGCGACGGCCGGACGCCCTGGCACACCAGTACCGGTCAATTGACCTCCATTACCGCCAGACGAACGGGCGACCGGCATCGAGACGGCATGGAGCTCGGCGTCCCGAAGTTGCAGGAGGTTCCACGTGGAGGCGGCATCGGCGATCTTCGGGTGGTTCACCGAAAACCTTTGGGGCGCTGGGCACCGAGGCACCTGAGCAGAGAACTTCGGCGTGATCGCCACGACAGTGCCCGGCGTAGCCTTGATCGTCTTCTAATTCCGAGCTACCAGATTTTCGAGGGTCATCTCGGCCGACCCGAGCCTCTCGCCCATGCTCGTCGCCGACGTCATCTGGCCCGCAAGCACCACTGCGCAGCACAAAGCCACTGTTCAAACCTGTGGGCGTAAACTACCCTTTACCTTCCACAGCTGCCGGTCAGGGGGATGCAGACCGGCAGCCGGGGAATGGGGGGCACGGTGGAGATATGTCTTCTGGGTGCAGTGTTCGCGCTGGCGGACGACGCGGTGGTCGACCTGGGACCGGCTCGCCAGCGGTGCGTGCTGGCCGCGCTGGCAGTGGACGCCAATCAGGTGGTATCGGTCGACCGCCTGATTCAGCGGGTCTGGGGCGAGCGCCCGCCGCTGCGGGCCCGGCAGACGCTGGTGACCTACGTGTCCAAGCTGCGGCAGGCGCTGCTCCCAGGCACCGCAACCATCGTGCGGCGCTCGGGTGGCTATGTCCTGACGGTCACGCCGTCGGCGGTCGACCTGCAGCGCTTCCACGACCTGCGCGCGCGGGCACTCGCCGAGGTCGATCAGCAGGCAGCGGTCTGCTTGCGGGAAGCTCTGGGATTGTGGCGCGGGGACGCGCTGACCGGTTTGGACGGCGAGTGGGCTGAAGCCGAACGAGCCCGGCTGCACCGGGAACGCCTGGACGCCGAGTCCGACCTCGCCGACGTTGTGCTGCGGCTGGGCCACGGCGAGGACCTCGTCGCCGACCTCGCTGCGCGGGCGGCCGAGCACCCGTTGGACGAGCGGGTCGCGGCCCAACACCTGCTGGCCTTGCACCGCGCGGGCCGCACAGCCGACGCGCTTGCCGGCTACCGGGGCATCCGGGAGCGGCTGGTGGCGGAACTCGGGACTGAGCCGGGCCCGCCACTGCAGGACCTGCACCGGCAGATCCTCGCCGCCGATCCGGCCTTGAGCGGCGGTCCCGCGGGGACAGTGGTCAGGCCGGTGGCGGTGCCCAGGCAGTTGCCGGCTCCGCCGGTACCCTTCGTCGGCCGTCGCGAGGAACTGGACCGGCTCGACGTCGCACTGCGCGACGCGCCGGACACGGCGATGACCATTTCCGTCATCGCCGGCGCGGGCGGAATGGGGAAGACGTGGCTGGCCCTGAACTGGGCACACCGGCACGCCGGGCGATTTCCCGACGGCCAGCTGTTCGTCGACCTCCGGGGTTTCAGCCCCGATCGGGAGCCGATGGATCCGAGTGTCGCCGTGCGGGGATTTCTCGACGCACTGGGCGTGGAGCCCGGGCGCATGCCGGCCGATCCGCACGCCCAGGCGGGCCTGTTCCGCAGTCTGCTGGCAGGCACGAGAATCCTGTTGCTGCTCGACAACGCCGCAGATGCCGACCAGATCATCCCGCTGCTGCCCGGCAGCCCGGGGTGCACCGTGATCGTGACCAGCCGCAACCAGCTGCCGGCTCTGCTCATCGGGCACGGCGCCCACCATGAGCGCCTGGACGTGCTGTCCGACGACCAGGCCCGTGCCGTGCTGGCGGATCGGCTCGGCGCCGACCGGATCGCCGCCGAGGCGGCGGCGACCGACGAGCTGATCGAACTGTGCGGTGGGTTTCCGCTGGCGCTGAGCGTCATCTCCGCCCACGCTCGCACCCGCCCCGGGCTCGCGCTGGGCGCACTCGCTGCGGAACTGCGCGACTGGGATCTGGGCGTGCTGGACGACGGCGATCCCGGCGCCAGCTTGCCTGCCGTGCTGTCCTGGTCTTATCGAGCGCTCACGCCTCGCCAGGCCACCGTGTTCTCGTTGCTCGGCATCGCCCCCGGTTCCGACATCGGCCCGGCGGCCGCGGCCAGTCTCGCCGGACTCTCCCCGGAACAGACGAGAACGGTCATCCGTGACCTGGAGCGGGCGTCGTTGATCAGTCAGGATTCGCGGGGCCGGGTGCGGATGCACGACCTGGTCCGCCGCTACGCCGCGGACACCGCCGCCCGGCTGCCGGCCGACGTCCGCGACAGCGCGCTGCGCCGGGTCGTTCACTTCTACTTGCACACCGCGCACGCCGGGGACCGGGTCCTGGACCCCCACCGCCCGCCGATCCGGCTGGATCCGCCCGGTTCGGCCACCACGCCGCAGCCGCTGCCGGATACCGGCGCGGCCTTCTCCTGGTTCGACGCCGAGCACGCCAACTTGCTGGCGGCCCAGCGGACCGCCGCCGGTCACGGGTGGCACGTCGCCGTTTGGCAGCTGGCCTGGGCGCTGACCACGTTCCAGAATCGCCGGGGCCACGGCCGGGACCAGCTGACCGCCACGCAGGCCGGGCTGACAGCGGGCCAACACCTCGGCACGCCGACTGTCCGCACCCTCACCCACCGGCTGGTGGGCATGGCCTACGCCACGGACGGCCGGTTCGACGAAGCGATCGGCCACCTGAACCAGGCCCTCGATCTGGCCGAAGGGCACGAGGACCACCTCAACCAGGCGCGCAACCACCGAGCGCTCGCCTGGACGTGGCGGAGGATGGGCGACAACCAGAAGGCTCTGGACCACGCCACCCGTGCCCTGCAGGTCCACCGCTTCCTCGACAACCCGGTCGAGGAAGCCCTTTCCCGCTGCCTCACCGCGTGGTACACGGCACTGGCCGGAGATCACGAACGGGCCGCCGAGCACTGCGATGTGGGGCTCGCCCAGTGCCGCAGGTGCGGCATTCGCGAGGGCGAGGCCGCGATCCTCGACACTATGGGCTACCTCGGGCTCCAGACCGGCCGGCACGAGCAGGCGATCCGCGCCTACGAGGCGGCAATCGCCCTGTATCGGGACATCGGCGACGTGTGCCACCTGGCCGATGCCCTTGACCAGGTTGGCCACCCGCATGCCCTGCTCGGCCACAACGGCCGTGCTCGCGAGGTGTGGCGGGAAGCGCTCGAGCTGTACCGGGAGCAAGGACGCGACGCTGATGCCGAGAGGGTCCAGCGGCTGATCGACGCCCTCGAGGGCACCAGCGACCGGCATCCGGTCATGGGCAGATCGCTGGCGACCGCCGAGGGGAGCTGACCGTGGTGTCAGCAACTCCTACGCCTGCCCACGGCCTTCGAAAGGGTTGAGTTCTGGTGCGGGCTCAGCCGGCGAGCAGACGGTGTGCCGTCGCCACCTGGGTCCGGGTCAGTTGCCGGTGCTGGTCGAGGGCGTCGCGGTGGCCGGCTATCGCCTGCTTCTGGTAGGCGGTGATGACGGCCACCCAGGTGCTGTTGACCTGCTCCCGGCCGCGGCAGGCGACGTCGGCCTTCGCTGTCGCGAGCATCCGCGGGGTCGCTTTCCCGTCGGCGAACGCGCGGTCGTTGTTCGCTTGCCACGGATCGCTGTAGGTGAAGCCGGCGTCGGCCATGCAGGCGCTCCACCGGGAGAACGCCGTGGTGAGACGGCTGTCCTTCTCGGCCGCGGCGCTCGCCTCCCGTTCGAGGTGGATCACGAAGTTCTCATCGCCGGGCTCACCCCTCGCGGCCTTCGCCGTCCGGCTGGACGATTCGGCGCCGCAGCCGCCTGGGGGTACGTCCGCGCCGTTCAGCCTGGCCGGGCCGTCGCCGTTGAGCACCGCCATCATCTGGGGTGACCACTTGAACTGCTTGCTCTTCACGTCGGCGACGCGTTGGGAGTACTCGTCGAAGTCCGGCGGCTTGTAGCCGTATCGGGCGGCGGCGTCCGCGTCGATCAGGCCGATCCGCCGGATCGCCGGTTCCGGCTGCACTGTCCGCTCGGGCAGCGGTACGTCGAATCCGTAGCGGCGCATGCAGTCGCGCAGGACGACGTCCCCGGCCCGCGCCATCGAGGCTCTGTCGTCCGGCGAGGGGTGGTAGGCGTCCAACGGGAAACTGATGTCGGCGTAGGACGTGACGGTCGGCAGCGTGCCGAGGTCCGGCTCGGCCTGAGCGGGGCCGGGGCTCGCGCTCGACACCGCGCAGGCCGGCAAACCGAGGACCGCGGCGACGATCAGCCCCCACATCGATCCGGTCGTGCTCTTCATGTCGGGATCTCCTCCGGTCGGGTCAGCCGTTGTACCAGTAGTGGGATTCGGCATCGTCGTTCTCGATGCCGACCCAACTCACCTTGTCGCCTTGGCGGGCGAACCACCCCACGTCCCCGGCATACCAGGCTTGCCGGAACGAGCGCACCGAGTCGAACTCACCCGGCGCGCCGTTGTTGTGGTACGACGACGCGGCGTTGGCCGCCAGATGCTCGTTGCCGCCGTTCGAACCGCACCAGTCGTTCCAGTAGCTGCCGTCGCTGTTCGGCCAGTAGCAGTAGGGCCAGACGAAGTTGGCGTCGACCCAGATGCAGTAGTCGTAGTACGGGCAGCTGCCCTGCGCCGATGCCGGCGTCGCGCCGACCACCCCCGACAGCGCGAGAGCCGACGCGGCGACGACCGTCGTCGCACGTCTCGGTAGGGACCTCATGTTCGGTTTCCTTTCGTGAGGTTGCAGACGTCAAGGAGAACGAAAGTGGAATCGGAATCACCCGGGAAAGGGTCAGAAGCGGAGCGAGGTCAGGGTGCGGCAAGGTGTAGCCGCTTGTCAATGTCGCTCTGCTTCAAACGTCCGTCGCTGGGTGCGTCAAGAGGGGTCTGACCAGCGCATTTTGGGATTCTACTGGGGTTTCACCGGCGTGGGGTGGCACGGTTTGGGGCGCTGAATGAAAGCAAGTTTGCAGGTTCTCCTGATTCGAGGTAGTAATGCAAAGTCGTTTCTTCACCGTCGCGGGCGCATCGGTCGCCGCCTCCTGCACGGGAGCCTCGTGCGCGGGAAAGAGCCCCGTGTCCGCGGGGTGCAGCGCGGGTGCGCAGACACTCGCCAGCATGGTGGTGCTCGGGACTCCCGCCGCGAAGGAGTTCCTCGTGGAGCACCGCTATTCACCCGCGTGCCTGGCCAGCTGGACCACGGTGACCGACATCAGGCAGCCGGATTGCCTGTACTCCGTGAGTGTCTGGCACGAGGCGATCGACGACAGCACGGGCGGCCGGACTCGGACTGCCGCGGTGGGCAGCGGGTCCGCGTGTTCCGCCTCCACGGTGATGATGAGCACGGTGGGCAAAGCCAATCGGGCCTGCGCGCACAGCACCTGGGAAGGCCTCGACCACTGCACCGCGTGGAAGTGACGGTGCCGGGCAGTCCGCCTCGACCGTGATGGCCGGTAGGCATCCCTTTCCGTGGCACCAACAACCCAGCGTCGAAAGACCTCATCGTCGAAGGAGTGGTCGTGCGCGCTCGAAGATCTCTCGCTCTGCTGTGCGCGGTTTCCTCGTTGTTGTTCACACCGAACGCCGCGGTGGCGGAGCCGGCTCCCGCCCCGGGGCCGGACCTCGTGGTGCCGTCGGCGAAACCAGCGTCACCCGGCGCGGTCTTGCCCGGCGAACGAGCCCAGGTCCTGGGGGAGGGCTGGCGGGACTCGGCGGACCGCGCGGTGACCACCATCGGGGACAGCGCCGGGTTCCACGTGCTGGTGGCCGACGCCCGCACCGGGTACGCGTGGCGCACGGCGGCTTCGCTGTCGGAGCCAGGATTCGACACCGACACCTGGATCGGCAACCTCTGTGTGACCGCATCGGGCGACCGGGCGGTCGTGGTCTACGCACCGCGTACGTTCACGAACAAAGCCGTCCTGGCCGATCGCGGTGGCTTCACCGCGATCGTGGACCTGGCCGGGGGCGCCGTGCGCAAGCTGGCCGTCCAAACCAGCCTCGCCTACTTCAACCCGGGCTGCGGCCCGACCGAGTCGGCGGTGCTCACCCAGGGCGGCGGCGAAGACGTGGCCGCCACTCGTCTGCTGCGGCTGGACACGGTCAGCGGCGCGATCGCCAAGCCGATCCAGGTACCCGGGCAGCTGACCTCGGCGGTCCCGACCACCGAGGGTATCGCGGCGGCCGATTCGGGTGCGGTGGTGCGCGTGGACACCGACGGCAAGCGGACGGTGGTGACCCCGGCGAAGGGGGTTCCGTACCGGCTGGCCGCCGACGCCGACGGCGGCGTGGTCTACGCCGAAGCCGCGGATGCGAACACGGCCTCAGTGCGCAGAGCCGACCTGAAGGGCGGCCACGCGGCGACCACACTGGCCTCCGGCAGCCGCACCGGCCTCAGTGTCCGCTCGGGCCGGGGCGGGCGGGTCTTCGTGACCGGTGCCAAGGTCGCCAAGACGGTCAGCCCGGCCGTGTCCATGGTCACGGTGCCTGCCGACGCGGCGATGTCCCTGTCGGGGCAGATCGCGGTCACGTCGGTGCGGCGCGCAGCGGGCCCTGACTCCCGGGTGGCGCCTGCCAGCCTCGCGGCACCACAGCGGGTGGACATCACGGCGACGTCGCTGACGACAGCCAAGCCCTTCACGTTGTCCGTTACGACCGGGGACGACCTCGCGGACGGCGCCGCGGCGAGTCCGGTGCTCGGCCGTGCCTCGGTCACCGCCGGAAGTCCGAACGACCCCGCTGACGGTGACCAGCGCTACTGCTCGGTGGCCCGCAACGATCCCCGAAACCAGGCCATGCAACCCAAGCCCCGTCAGGTGGAGTGGGCCGCCGACCAAGCGGTCCGGGGAGTCCTCACCGTCGTGCGCCCGGCGAACTGGAAGAACCTCGGCATGCCCGCGTACTCACCGCAGGGCCTGTTCCCCTCGAAGACCCTCGACGGCGGCGGCTACGTGCCCGCCCAGATCCTGCTCGGCATCGCCACCCAGGAGTCGAACACCTGGCAGGCGGCCAAGTTCGCCATCCCCGGCGTGACCGCGAATCCCCTGATCGGCAACTACTTCGGCATCGACTACTACAACGGCGACGAAGGCGACGACTGGACGATCCGGTGGGACAAGGCCGACTGCGGCTACGGCATCATGCAAGTCACCGACGGCATGCGCCTGGCCGGCAAGGAGAAGCCGAACGAAATCGCCTTGCCCTACGACCAGCAACGGGCCATCGCCCTCGACTTCACCGCCAACATCGCCCGCGGCCTGCAAATCCTCCAGGACAAGTGGAACGAGACCCGTCGCGCCGGACTCCGGATCAACAACGGCACCGCCGACGGGCTGGAGAACTGGTTCTTCGCCGTGTGGGCGTACAACTCCGGCTTCCACGCCAACCCGGGCGACGGGCAACCGTGGGGACTCGGCTGGCTCAACAACCCCGTGAACCCGCGCTACCCGGGCGATCGTGCCCCGTTCATGGAGCAGTCCTACAACGACGCGTCGCACCCGCAGGACTGGCCTTACCCGGAAAAGGTGCTCGGCTTCGCGGGACATCCGATCGAGCTGATCGAAACGCCCGGAACCCTGGTCCACAACTTCCGTCCCGCGTGGTGGCTCTCCGACGCGGACCGCTACAACGTCAAACCACCGGTCAGCCAGTTCTGCGACAGCAGCAACCAATGCGTGCCGGGTGAGGAGTTCCCGCCGGAGGCCGACGAGGTGCTGGGCGAGCCCGCGGGCCCCTGCGCGCACAAGAACGGCGCCGGCCAGTACGACCTGAAGTGCTGGTACCACCAGCCCAACACCTGGAAGGCCAACTGCCCGGACAGCTGCGGGCGGGAACTGCTGCGGTTCGACCCCGGCTACGCCTACCAGGAGGACGCCACGAACTACCCGCCCGTCTGCTCACTCGTCGGCCTGCCCGAGGGCGCCCTGGTGGTCGACAACCTGCCGCAGAACGTGCCGTCCATCCGGCCCGACTGCACCAAGCCGCCCAGCTCCGGCAGCTTCGGGTTCACCTTCAAGCAGGCCGCCGACGGCACCTACCCCGGCAAGGTGGACGTGCACCAGATCGGTGCCGCCTACGGTGGGCACTTCTGGATGAGCAACACCCATGGTTCGGCCGAGCGCGAGGCCATCGGCACCTGGACGCTGAACCAGACCCGCACCGGCCCGATGAAAATCATGGTGCACCTCCCCGACCCGGGCGCCCGCGCCAAGCTCGCCGAGTACCGGGTCAACGCCGACGGCGGCGAACGCGGGCGGGTGATCAGCCAAGAAGGCAGCGGCGACCGGTGGGTGAACATCGGCACGTTCATGTTCAGCGGTACGACACCCCGCGTCAGCCTCAGCAACCGCACCGCCGACGGCGACGGATCCGTCCGGATCGCGTGGGACGCCGTCGCGTTCGTCCCCGTCACCGGCCAGTACCACGAGGAGGCCGTGGAGGCCGCCGCGGTCTACGACGAGGACCAGAAGATCGACACCGCGGCGCCCGCGTCGTGGCTGGCCGGACCCATCGCCAGCAGTGCGAGCCTCTATCAGTGGGGCCGGGACTCGGCGACCAGCATCCTGTTGGCCACCGGGCTCGGTACGGCGACCAGACAGACGATCAGCCAGTGGAAACAGCAGGTCGAAGCTGCCGGCGCGGACCCGGTCAACCACCCCGACGGGAACAGCGCCGCGACGTGGATCGGCTTCGCCCAGCCCTACACCGACCGGCCGACGAGCAACCAGCGCCCGAGCTGGTTCGACGACCCGGACCGGATGAAGATCAGGGCCAAGGCGACCGTCTCCTTCGTGACCGGCGACGACGCCACGATCATCCCCGGCACCGAGTACGTCCAGTACGAACACCGCACCGGCAACTCGCACCTGCCACCGTTCGTGGTCGACCTGTTCGGAGCACTCGAGCAGGACTACGGGATCACCCGGCCCGACCTGCGCTACCGGATGACCGACCTGAACGTCCACGACGGAGCCTGGCGATCGGCCGATCCCAGCCGCGACGGCAAACTCCCCGGTATGGCCTACGCGGACGGACGCCGGGCACCGGAGCTGACCGACAGCACCGGCGCGGCCGCCCCGACCGCAGCGTCCTGCGTCAAGGCGCAGACGACCGGCGGTGGCTCGACCGGCTACCGGCCCATCCTCAGCCAGTCCGGTCCCGTGAACGCCGCGAACGAGTGGGTGCACCGCGTCGTCTTTGACGAACGGCTGCCCGCGGGCCTCAAGCAGCTGGTGGACGACATCTGGACCCTGTTCTTCGACGCGGGAGCCGCGTCCGGGGTGGACGCGTCCGCGTTCAACGACGCGCCGCCCATCTGGCAGGAGTTGAACTTCCTGGCCTGTGCGGACGGAAAGGTCCGCACGGTCGACCCGTGGACGCCGATCCTGCGGGCCAGCTGGATGCCGGACAACTACCTCTACCACCGCGGGCTGGCCATCGACCGCAACGGAACCCGGACCGGCAGCGCGGCGCCCGTCCTGCGCGGGGACTGGCTCAACTTCACCAAGATTCCTGAATTCGCGACCGACACCGCGTACGGGCCCTGCCGCAGCATCAACCTCCACGAGCGGGCCGGGAACCCGTGGGACATCAACCCGAGTGTCCCGCCCGACCCGGGTGCCAACCCGCCCTTCAGCCGGTTCTGCTCGCAGGCGTGAACGTCACATCGCTCGAGGAATTCCGTACGGCAACGCAAAGGAGGACGATGAAACATCTCATCGGTACGTTTTTGGTCGCGGCTGCGGTCGCCAGTGCGACTCTCATCGGCCAAGGTGTCGCGCAGGCGACTCCGACGAGTTGTTCGAAGGGCTACGCGGGCAGCTATGCCGGGTGGGCGTGGTGCACAGCCGGCACCGGCGACTTCCGCGCGAGGGTGAACTGCCGTCACAACGAAGAGCCGAACACCTACTACCGGTACGGGCCGTGGCTGAAGGCGGGCCCCCGAGCGTCGACGAGCGTGGCCTCGTGCAACCAGGGCGACCTGGCATCGGGTGTAGTGGTCCAGACGAGGGAGCCGTGTCCGTCCTGCCGGGAGACGCACCAGCCGTCGGTACGCGAACGCTCTTGACGAGTCTGGCCCAGGCGGACCTTGTCTGCCTGGGCCAGGCCCGTCTCGCGGCCGAAGCCCGCTCCGCCGCGAAGCAATGAGACTTCGACACGCCAGCGGTACGGCCTCGGCCGACTCGGGCGTCAACCCACCCTGCAAGCGAATCTGTTCTCAAGCCTGACCGGCGACAGACCTCAAGAGCTGTGACGAAGTGGACGTCTATGTAACAGGCAGCTGGCGTGGCTGATCGCCGCGTCCCGGATGTTGACGGCGCGGTCGAGCTCGGGGGTTGGGGTCGTGGACTACCAGCAGGTGGCGCCGACCCGGCCGGCGAGCACGTCGAGTTCGTCCTCGATGACCTCGGTCCTGCGTGCTGTTGGAACAGCACGCCGATCGCAGCGGCGCCGGGGGCGCCGTATGCGTGGGCCAGCGCGCAGGCGGCCATTCTTCACCGGCACTCCCGCGGGCGTCGGCGATCTGCGGCAGACCTTCGTGTCGAACTAGGGCCGACGCGGACATGAGGTCCTTCCACAGGCACACCGGCTGTCCTTGCGGTTGCAGTCACGCTGGAGCTCGCAGATGAGCGCCATGAGGTCGGTGCGCCCAGGCCGCCGTGGGCGAGTTCCGGACATCCATGATGCCTTTCGACATGCCAGCACCAGATCCTCGCGCTCGTCGCCGAGGTCAACAGCTACGCCGAGATCGGGCAGCTGCTGTTCATCCTGGACAGCGTGCCGAGGAGACGGCTGCGACTTCGGTGACGGCCGACGAACCCGTCCCCGCCGAACAGGCGAACGCCCAAGGCCGGGCAGTCAGGGCGGGGTGGTGCGTGTCAAGGGGCTTGTCGTGGCGTTGGTGACGGTCACGTCAATGACGACCGTGAGGCAGCTGCGAGGTTGTCGGGGTTTCTTGTAGGCGTATTTGGACGGAGGTCGCCACCCCGCAGACCCGGGAGGACGCCGTACAGCAGGCCGGGCAGGGCGCCGCCCGCGGACCCACCAGCAGTGGTACCGCTGGTGCCGGGCGCCGGAACAGGTGCCGGGCAGTCGGCGGGGCGATGTAGGTGGTGCCGGTGGTGCCGTCCTGCTCGCCGTTCGCCGCGGTGCCGGTCACCGTGATCGGTGCCGCAGTGGCGCTTACGGTCGGTGTGAACGTCCCGGTGCGGGTGGTGCTTTCACCGGCGGCCAGCGTGCTGTCGTTGCAGGTCATCGCCCCCCATGGAGGCGCTGCTGCCGACGTTGTCGACGGTGCCGATGCCGGAAACTCGTCCGCAGGTACGCCCGCTTGCGTGCGGACGTAGCGCTCATCGCGGTCCGGCCGGGCGAGTCGCCCGGTCCGGCCGCCGCGGCTGCGTTGCTGTCGGTCGCCCCGGCAACTGGTGTCATCGTGCTTGGCATCGGCGGATTCCTCCGCACGTGCGACGGCCCGGACCCCGAACCTGCAGCGCCGCCAGCTCCCGCGACGTTGCACGGCTCGATGTCAAACCTCCGCACCTGTCCGAGTGCGAACTGCAGGTTCTCTGGGGTTCGCAGCGCACGGGCCGGCCGAGCAGGTCGGCTACACCGCGATCACCGTGCGAGTGTCCGATGAGGACGCCGGCGTCCACGACCTGGCCACCTACGGTGTCGACCCGGCGACCCCCCTGGCACCGCAGGTGGGGAGACGCTGCCGCCAACCGGGTGCCGCTCGCGCTCTTCGGCGGTACCGCCATGGCCGACCCGACCCTTCCCGACCGGCTCCGTAGCGTCGCCGTCCCCACGCTCGTCGTCCGGGGCGCGGCCGACCGGATCGGGGCGCCGGCCGTCGGCCAGGCCTACGCGGCCTCGATCCCCGGCGCGCGGGTGCGCCTCATCGAGACCGCGGGACAACTACCGCAGATCGAGACCGCCGACGACCTGATCGCGATCGTCTGGGACTTCGCCGACGCCCACGCAACCGGCAAGCCGGCCGCTGCGACCACAATCGGCATCCTCGGCAGCGGTCGGGCGCCAACCCCTCGCCGGGGCATGGAGCAGTGTCCGACACCCCGTGCTGATCGGATCACGAACCCCCGGCGACGGGACCGTCACGCTCGACGACTCGGTCCGCACCGCCGCCGTGGAGGTGAACGTGACCCCGGATCGGGGTCGCCGCACGCACTCGCTGCCCTCGACCCCGCGCTATGGAACTGCAAGGTCGTCCTCGATCTCGCCAACCCCGCAGCCCTCGCTACCGCCCGCGCCGCAGAACATTGGTTCGGCATGTTCCCAGCGCTCGTGCATACCCGCGACGGAGCCTTCAACCTGCGAATCGTCGGACCACGCGGCTGACATCGACACACGGGTCGGCCCGGACGTTGGCAGCCCCGGCCGGCCCGCGTGTCGGGCAACAGTGATAGATCACCGATCCGCTCCGGCCATGTCAGGGGCCGCTGGCCAGGATCGCCTCCATCTCCTTCGCTGCGGGGACTCCGTCGATCAGCTGCGCTGCCACGCAGGTTATTCGGCACTTGCGCGTTGATGCCGACGGCGTGGCGTAACCCGGCTTTTACGACCGGGTCGGCTGATGCATTCTGGAGGTAACCATCGCGAAATACAGAGCCCGGATGCTTTCCGGCAGGGCGTCGTGCATGCACGACGCATGCCGACGCCGCGGGTGAGCGTGCCGGTCCGAGCACCGGGGATGGCGAGTTGGCGGACTCCTGCTTCGCCTGGAACTTCTCGGCCCTGTCCGAGACTGAGAACCCGCAACTAGGCGGGGAAAGACGGTGGCGCCGACCAAGCCCTTGGGGCTGGGACGGCGCCACCAGGTGACCGATGAACCCACATTCCTGCTGACCGATCTGCAAATCACCAGCAGGGCAGGCGTCCGATCGCTTTCACCGTAGCACTGGTGGGTGGCGGACTTACTCGAAAGGAGTCACTTATGCCTCCCATCTCGGTGGTTTTCGTGATCACCGGCCTCGCTGTCTGGCTCAACGGCCTGGCGTTTCTCGGTATCGGAGCGAAGGAGAAGCCCGACGGCCCGAGTCCGCTCGTCACGGTCGGCTGGGTGACGCTGGTCGCCGGCATCGTCGACCTTGCCAACGCTGTCTGGATCGTGCAGAAGCTGTTCGGCGGGGCGGCCGGCGACACCGGCGTCCGGCTGGCCGGGCTGGTCACGTTCTACGGCCTGTTCTTCGTCGCCCTCGGTATCGCGCTGGTCAAGGGTCTCGATCTGCAACCGATCGGCAACCTCGCCATCGGGGTGGCGCTGGTGCCGCTGGCGTGGTGGAGCTTTTTC
The DNA here is from genome assembly GCF_010550475.1 of Amycolatopsis sp. SID8362. NCBI lineage: Bacteria > Bacillati > Actinomycetota > Actinomycetes > Pseudonocardiales > Pseudonocardiaceae > Amycolatopsis > Amycolatopsis sp. SID8362. The sequence goes on along the minus strand of NZ_JAAGNB010000735.1, from coordinate 109,209 downwards.
GACGGCGGCTGGATGTTCAAGTCGATCCTCGTCGTCTGGGTTGTCGCGTTCCTCGCCGTCGCGGCGTTGATCTACGACCGGCTCAAACCGCGTGTCCTCGGTGGCATTCTGGTCCTCACCTCGCTGTACACCTTCCTGCTTCCGGCGGCGCTGCTCGGCGCCGGCGTCGCGATCCCGTGAGCACTCCGGTCTGGGAGCGCCGGAAGGCGGCGTTGCGGTCCGATCCTGCCCCCGCACCCGAAGGAGTCACCGTGTTCACCGTCGATGTCGACGCCGAGGTCAAGGCCGACATCGAGAAGCCGCTCGGCGAGATCCCGCATCCCTCGCAAGCCGCGGGCACCAACCTCTACGGCTCGACCAAGATCTTCCCCGATTTCCAGGCCGAGGACGGCGAGGCGTACTTCACCCTGATCCACGGCATCCCGTACGAGCCCTCGGTCTCGTTCGTCGCCGTCCTGCAGGCGACCAGGGCGTTGCGTAACGGTTTCGAGTCCGCGATCTACGGCCCGCGCGAGGAGGACTTGATCGCCGGAGTCGTGCCTGCGCACCCGCTCGACGTGCAGGACGCGGTCATCCACCCGCCGACCCCGTCCACCCGCGTTGATGTCGCGATCCAGGGCATCGGCCTGCTCGACGCGCCCGTCGCGCGCCGTGCCGGCGCGGGGCCCAGCCGCGACGGCGACGTCCTGCTGGACGGGGTCGGCGTGCCGGCGGGTGGCGATTGCGCCTTATCGCCGATCTTGGCGGTGGATGGCGGGCCGGGTACATCGGCAGCCCGTGCGACAGCACCAGCCGGTGCACGCCGGAGCAGTTGCGTGCCCAATCGCGCGTCCTACCCGCGCATACGCCCACGGCGGCCAAGGACGGGCCATGTCCGGCCTAGCGGGGACCACGGGAATGGTCGCAAACGCGGTCACATCAGGCCGACAGAACCACCGACGCTCATGCGGCGGCCGGCGTGGGGAGGTGGCGGGCCGTGCCTGAGATGACTATGACCGTCCGCTGGCCTGATGGCGCGGTGCAGGAGCACTACTCGCCGTCGCTGGTCGTGCGCGACTACCTCGCTGTCGGCGGTTGCTACACCGTCAGCGACTTCGTCGATCGGTCGACGACTGCTCTTGCCGAGGCGAGTGAGCGGGTCCGCGCGAAGTTCGGCTTCGCGTGCACCGCCGCGGCGGCCAGCGCCGAGCGCATCGTGCAGCTGGCGTCGTCCTGTGCTCCGCAGGACACCGTCACGGTGATCGCCATGCAGCCCGAGCCGGCTAATCGGTCCGCCGCCAAGGAGCCCCGATGACCGTCGCCCGCACAGTCGCTGCCGGCGGCAGCCAGGCCGACCACGTCGTGGTCGCTACCGGCGGATATCACGAGTCGATCGTGCCGCCCCGGGCGGTCGCGATCGATCCGACGATCACGCAGCTGGAGTCCGCGCGGTACTGCAACGAGGGTCAGCTTCCACCCGGGGCCCTGCTGGTCGTCGGCTCCGGCCAGCCCCGCGCGCAGATCGCACCGCGGGCGGCGCGCTCCTACCGCGGCATGGACGTGCTGACGTGGCTCGCGGAGCTGGGGCTGTACGACACCCAGGTGCACTCCTACCTCGGTGGAGTGACCGCACGAGGAGAACAGCCACTGCGTCACTGGCCGCGATATCGCCCTGCGTGCCTTCGCGGTGGAGGGGATGCGGCGGTACGATCTGCTCGACGGCGGCCGTGGCACCGAGATGACGTTTCGGCCCACGCTGAGCGGCTCGCTGGACATGGCCGACGCGGTCTACCACTCGATCTGCCGCGACATCGACCGCTGTGCCGAGCGGGAAGGAATCGAGGCGCCGCCCGGCCGGCGCTACACGCCGGTCTTCTGGGCTCCGGCGGACGAGCCGCTCTCGCACGATCTCGCGGGCGAGAACGTCGCGTCGATCATCTGGGCGATCGGCTACCGCCCGGACCGTCGCTGGGTCAAGGTCGGTGCGTTCGATGGATCGGCACACCCCGCGACGCCGAGTACAGCGTGGTCGCGGGCTCGCGGCGGACTCCCGTGAACACGTCACAGAACTGGCGAAGGCTTGGTGGTAATGAGGATCGCAGCGGTGGCCGCACACTTCGGGCGCGATCTCGACCGGGCCCTGCGCAAGATCGCAGGCATCGTCGGCGACGCACGGGACGCCGGCGCGGACCTGCTGGTCCTGCCGGACGCCACGTTGGGCGGCTACTTGTCCGATCTGCGTCATCCCGACCCGAACTCGCTGCCGCCCGGTTTGGCCGAGGACTCCGCCGAGATCCAGCAGGTCATCGCGCTCGCCGGGCCGATGGTGGTCTGTTTCGGCTACGCCGAAGCTGTCGGGCAGCAGCTCTACAACTCGGCGTTGTGCGTTTCCGGCGACGGCGTTCTCGGCCGGCACCGCAAGGTGCATCAGCCTGCGGGCGAGGCGCTGGTGTATGCCGCGGGCGAAACCTTCGAGCCCTTCGACACCCCGATCGGCCGGCTGGGGATGCTCATCGACTACGACAAGACCTTCCCCGAGGCCGCACGAGCGCTCGCTTTGGACGGCGCCGCGATCCTCGCCTGCCTTTCGGCGTGGCCGGCGTCGGTGACCGACCGCGCATCGCGACTCCCGCAGGACCGGCAGTCGCGGTTGTTCGACCTCTACGACTGCGCTCGCGCGGCGGAGAACCAGGTGGTCTGGGCTTCCGCCAATCAGACCGGCGTCATGGGCGGACTCCGCTTCCTCGGCCAAGCCAAGGTCGTCGGGCCCGGCGGCGACGTCCTCGCCCGCACCTCGTCCAAAGGCGGGCTGGCCCTCGCTGAGCTGGACGTCGAGGCCGAGACCGCCCGGTCCCGGCGGATCCTGCACCACCTGCAGGAGCTCAAACCGGCGGCCTACCAAGGGCTTCGTTGAGAGGGGCACCGGAATGAGCGTCGCCCAGCTCACCCATTCCACCCGCCCCCAGGGTGGCGTGCTGCACACACTCGCGCCGGCGGAGACGCCAGGCGTCGACGTGTTCACTCTGGGACGCGGCGGTAACACCGCGTTCTTCCGGCCGGTCGCGCCGATCGCCCGATCAATCGACGTGCTGGCCGCCGCCTTCGCCGCTGAGCGCAGCGGCCACGACATCGTGCACGCTCGAGACTGCGTCTCGGTCAACGCGCTACGTCCTCGCACTCGACGGGGTCGAGCCGCGCAAAGCCTCCATCGGTCTAGTAGCAGCGTGCACCTGCTAGCGCTCGTCGACCAGGGACTCCGAGACCCGGCTGGTCTTCGGCGGCGGGGAGAACCCTGTCCGACTGCCGCGGCTACTGCGCCGACTTCGACAAACGGGCTGTGGAACTCGGGATCGAACCCGACCTCGTCGCAGTCCTCGACGAGGAGGATCTCCTGTCCCTGGTCGCCGAGGCGCCGCCCTGGCCGCGGCGCTGCAAGGCCAACTCGACCACCCGATCGATCGGGTGGCCTGCCGCTCGCTGGCCGCCACTTACACCTGGGACCGCGCCGCGGGCCCACTTAGCGTACTGCCGCCGGTTTGGCCGCAGTCACGGTTGATGCCGGCGTTATGACCGGATCTGTTGAGAGGACAAAGGAAATGACCGAAAGCCGCCCACCGTTCCCGCCCTTCGACGAGGTGACCGCCCGCCAAAAGGTGCAAGCCGCCGAGGACGCCTGGAACACCAAAGACCCCATACGAGTTTCCCTCGCGTACACCGTCGACTCCGAGTGGCGCAACCGCGCCACCTTCGTCAAGGGCCGCGACGCGATCGTCGAATTCCTCACGGGTAAATGGGAGCGCGAAATCGACTACGCGCTGCGCAAGAGCCTGTGGACCTTCGGCGGCAACCGTATCGCCGTCCGCTTCCAGTACGAGTCGCACAACGAAGCGGGGCAATGGTTCCGTAGCTACGGCAACGAAAACTGGGAGTTCGACGACAACGGTCTCATGCGACGCCGCGAGGCGTCCATCAACGACGTCCCGATCAGCGAGAGCGAGCGCCGCATCTTCGGCCGGCGTCCCGATGACGAGCGGGGACCCGAGCACTACATCCCACTACACTGAATTGAGCGGAGAATAGATCTATCCCGAGAAAGCGGGGTCAGGACACGCGCGGCGAACACACGAGCGAGGGTGGTTCTGGCTCGCTTTCCGTGATTGCTTGGCGCGGCGAACATCTGCCGCTTCAGTATCTTGATCCGGTTGACGTGACCTTCGACGACTCCGCTGCTCCAGGGCAGGGTGACCCTCGCGACCACCGCATCCTGGACCCGGCGCAGCCCCTTGACGAACGACCGCAGCGCTGGAAGGTCGTCGGCCTCGGCGGCGGTCATCCACTGCTCGAGATGCTGGTCGGCCGGGTCGAGGTTGGCTGGTTTGGTCATGATCCAGCCGGCGACGTGGCGGGACGGGTCTGCCCTGAGTTCGGTTGACACCGGAGTTGACTGTTTTCAGGCCGCTGCTGCGGTCGTGTAGATGGTCTCAAACTCGACTGGGGTGAGCTTGCCCAGGGCGCGTTGGCGGCGTTTGCGGTGATACTTCGTCTCGATCCAGGACACGATCGCCAGCCGGAGCTCCTCCCGGGTTCGCCACCGCCGGGTGTCGAGAACATTCTTTTGCAGCAAAGAAAAGAATGACTCCATTGCGGCGTTGTCACCACACGCCCCGACCCGGCCCATCGACCCGGTCAGCCCATGAGCGTGCAACAGGCGCTGGTAGGCCGCCGACCGGAATTGGGCGCCGCGGTAGGAGTGGACCACGACACCGTGCGGGTCGCGCAGTGCGATCGCGTTGCGCAGCGCGCTGACGGCAAGTGAGGCCCGCATGTGCGAGGCGATCGAATACCCGACGATCTTGTTGGAGTAGCCCGGAGGTTCGTTCGTCCAGCGGCTGATCGGCGACACGGAACGAGAACCCGCGCAATCGTCCGATCAGGCGACCGGACGGATGAATCCGCTCGATGAGACCTTGGTCACTCGATGAGCTTGTGTCGCATGGCCTTGGCCACGACCGCGCCCCGGTCGGAGACCTCCAGCTTGTCGTACAGCCGCCGGATGTGAGTCTTGATCGTGGCCTCGGCGAGGAAGAGGTCGCGCGCCATCTGCGGAACCGTCCGCCCCTCGGCGATGAGACGCAGGACCTCGGTTTCCCGATCGGTCAACGCCGGTCCTTCGGTACGCGCGCGCAGGCGGATCTCCCCGGCCAGCCGGGCGGTGAGTGCCGGGGCGAGAGCGCCTTCGCCCCGGCCGCACGCGCGAACCGCGTCGACGATCTCCGCCCGGCGAGCCTCCTTCGGCAGGCAGCCGACCGCGCCGAGTTGCAGCATCCGGTAGAGCACCGACGACTCGGTGTACGCCGACACGAACAGGACCCGGGTCGGCAGGGCATCCCGGACGACGGCGTGGCAGACCTCGGCACCGTCGAGCTCCGGCATTTTCAGGTCGAGCACCGCCACGTCCGGGGACAGGTTCCGGATCATCTCGAGCGCCTCGCGGCCGTCGCCGGCTTGCCCGACCACCGAGATGTAGCCGCTCGCCTGCAGGCACCGGGTGACGCCCGAACGGAACATCGGATGGTCGTCCGCGACTACCACACGGACGTGTTCGTCGGACGTCTGCACGCTGGTCCCCCTGAGCTTATGGCTGCCTCTCCTCCCGATTATCCGGGTCACCAGCCTTTTGTCAGTGTCGCCTTGTTCACGCCGGCTGCGGAACTTCGGCTACTCCGCGCCGCCGGGCAAGCACGCTTCGACAATGGTTCCGCCCCCGGGGCGCGCCGCGATACTCATCTGCCCGCCCGCACTTTCGACCCGCACCTTCTGCCGGGCCAGTCCGACGTGCCCTTGCGCCAGATTTCGCGACGAGTCGGCAAGATCGAGACCGACCCCGTCGTCGGCCACGGCCAGGCAGACCAGACCGCCGCGACGACGCAGGCTCACCACCACGGTGCTCGCGCGTGCGTGACGCACCACGTTGGAAAGCAGCTCACGGGCCACGGAATAGAAAAGGGTTTCGTATTCCTTCGGACATGATGTTTCGACCGCGACGTTCACGTGCGGTTCACCGCCCCGCCCGGCTCGCGCGCCCAGTTGGCACAGGGCTTCGGCGAGACCGGCCTCGTCAAGCACCTGAGGATGCAACTCGAAGACCGCGTCACGCAGTTCCCCGACGGTCTCCAGCAACGCGGTATCGGCCCGACGCCACATCTCGTCGTGCTCGGTGCCCGCGAGGTCCTCCAATTCGAGGCGGGTGGCCAGCAACCGTTGAATCGCACTGTCGTGCAGTCCGTCGGCCAGCGTGGCCCGCTCCCGCTCTTCCGCGGACAGGACATCCGCCAGCAGGCGCTCCCGGACCATGCGCAACCTGCGCAAGTTTCGTTCGTGCGTACGCAGAGCAGTTGTGACAAGCGTGCACACACCGGTGAACCACAGCAGGTAGAGGACGTTCACCCCGCCCCGGAACAACCCCACCAGGTGCTGATGCCCGGGATCCAGCGCCTCGACGTCCGCAGGCGACAACGGCAGCGCGATCAGGAAGACGTAGGCGAGAGCGCAAGCCACCCCGACCATCGCTGTGTGCTTGGCCCGGTATGTCACGATTCCCGCGATCGGGAGCAGAAAATACGCGTAGCTCACCTCGGAGTTCGGCCCGCCCGAGAGCTCCGACAACACGGTGATCGCGAGAATGTCCAACGCCGTCGTCCAGGCCGACGGCGCCATCCGGCCGACGATCTGCAGACCGACCCAGCAGGCGTAGGCGAGGAACGCGGCCACGAACGGGACGACCCACGGCGGTTCCGCGACGAGAGCGCTCAAGGCCATGGGCCCGAGCAGCACGGCACGCACCGCCGGAATACGGGCGACCAGATCGTTGCTCACCAAGGCGTTTCGAATGAGGGTGTGGCGGCCCATGCGCGCTCCTGTCGACGGCACAGCGTTCCGGACCGCCTGCCTCTCACTTGGTCGGAACACCGAGGCTCGGAGTCGAGGACGGCGATGGTTCGCTGGTCGTCGTGGTCCCCGTCGGCGCCGGCTGACTCGACGAGTCCGTCGTGGACGAAGTGGGCGGAATCGACGGGGTTGTCACGGGCGAGGTCGGCACCGGCACCACCACAATCGTGGTAGGAGCCATCGACGGCGGCGGAGCCTCGGTAGGTGCGGGCGGCTCGGCCGACGCCGGAAGACCAGTGATGGCACCATCGTTGTAAACCCCTTCCCAGGCCAGGACCAGGTCGAGATATTTCGCCGACCGGTTGTACCGGAGAATCGCCGCCGCCGCGCCATCAACCGTTCGGAGGTCTCCGCCGGTCGCACAGAGGTAGCTCCCGGCGGTTTGAGCGGCGTCGAAGACGTTGTGCGGATCCGCCTTGCCGTCACGGTTCGCGTCGCTGCGCCACCTCGCCCACGTTCCCGGGATGAACTGCATCGGCCCGACCGCGCGGTCCCACTGTGGATCGCCGTCCAGGTTGCCCCGGTCGGTGTCTTCGATCGCGGCGAACGACCCGGCCCCGTCGAGTACCGGGCCGAGGATGGGCGTCAGCGTGGTCCCACCGGTGTCGACCTGGCCGCCGCGGGCGTGGTTCGACTCGACCTTCCCGATCGCCGCGAGCAGCGGGAGCGGAAGGTGGCAGTCCGGCCGTGAGTCCGCGAGGGCGCGCACCGCCTGGTGGTAGGCGTCGAGCACGACAACCGGAATGCCCCGCGTCGTCAGGACCACTCGAGTTGTCTCGCCGTCCAGGTCCGGGGCGGGCAACGTGGCCGGATCGACACTGGTCGGCAATGCCCCGTCGGGGATCGGCGTCCGTTCCACGAGAGACTCCGCCGTGTAGCCACCCTGAGTCCGTACCACCGGCGACTGATCCGTTTCGGCGTCAGCCAAGAGCTGTACCGTCGGACCGGTCTGGACGGCCGCGCCGACCAGGAGCCCGAGGCCAACGGCGGTGATCCGGTAGGTTGTCCGTCGGCCCGGACCGGACGGCTGGTGGTGCCTGGCCGCTCCCCGGAGTGTCCGACCGCCCGTCTGCCGATGCTCGCCCGGGCCGCGCGCGGGCGGCGGCCCCACCGGGTACCCGCCCACCTTTGCCGGCATCATGGACACCTTTCCACCGCACGACAACCGAAGAACGCGCGTCGTAGCTTGCTACCGCTGCCTGTGGTTCCCAGTAAAGCATCGCAGCGAGCCGGTCATTCCGGCTGAACTCGACAATGTCTCGAAGGGCACGTCCCACTACCTGTCCGAGCGCGCCAACGGGCATCGTCGGCGCGTTCCACGAGCAGTCGAGGAAAGGGAATTTCGGTGACTGCCTGCCGCCGGACCGATATCCACCCTCACCTTGCCCGGCAGTGCATCACAAAGGGCACGTCGCTCTTCCTTTCCGAGCACCGCCACACGTCGGCACCGAATAGCCGATCGATCACAAGTCCCCGGCCAGCCGGCCCCGGTTGCCGACGTCGGGCAGGTCACGGCCCTCGCCGAAAGGTCCGCCGTGCCGCACGCCCACCCGCCTGCTGTATCGCTGCAACGCGTAGACGCCGTCGCGTGGCTCGCCCGGGTAGCCCGACAGCATTTCGCCGGGACGCGTTATCCGGTCGACGCCCGCCGAGATCAGCCGGCGTACCAGAGCGGGAGCCTCGCTCCGCGTCGCCGCCAGCCCGGCAGTCTGCAAGTATCGGCGATACGGCCGGAGCGTTGCGGTGATCTGGTCCCGCGGCAGCGGCTTCACCCACACTATCCGGTGCAATGGCGAAGCGCGCAGGTCCGGCCGGATGTCGACGATCACCCGCCGGCGGTCCCCCGCCTCGCCCTGCACCTGCGTCAGGCTGAGGAGTTCCTCGTGGTCGGCAACCAGGATGGTGTTGCTGATCTCCGCCTGCTCTTGAAGGCTCAACCAGTCTTCGGACGCGGCCGGCGGAACCGTTTGCAGCACCTTGGTGAACCGCTCGCCGAACGCCATCAGTTCCCGGTGATCGGTTGTCCCGGCGTAGATCACCTGCGGGCTCGAGCACGCGTGCCGCACCGGCGCACAAGCCATCCGAGCGAACGCGTCGAGTGTTTCCTCGTCGTGCAAGTGGCTCTCAGTGGCATAGCCCACCGAGATCTTCGCCCCCCAATCGATCAGACGGCACCCCGGCGTCACGAACCCCCGGATTCCGGCGAGCGCACGGTCACCGCCCCAGACCGCGACGGCGTCCGCGTCCGCACACAGCAGTTCCAGCCAGTCACTCCGGTCAGCCGGGAATCGCAGCCCCACGATCCGCTGCGCAAGCCGCCCGGTCGGGTCTTTCGCCGCGAGTTCGGCCAGTACGGCGAAAGTGAACGCGGTGTCCCGGCTACCCGCCTTCGCGACATTGAAATTTCCGGTCAGCAGACCTTCGACGACGCTCAGCACCCCGATGGCCGGCGCGTTGTTCGGAAGGATGTGCACCAGCAGCCCGACCGGCTCCCAGCTCTCGAACGGGTTGGCCCGGGCACTGACCCGCACGAAGCGTCCCGATGCCGGGCCACCCAGTTCCCGTTCCAACTTCTCGTACAACGCTTCCCGCGTCAGTTCACGGGACAACTCGGCAAGGGCTTCACCTGCGGCTTCCGTCGTCATGGTGCCCAGGTACGGCGACAGCCGCTTTCTGACCGGCCCGGAGGAGTTCGCGAGGTCAGCTGACAGGTGAGCGCACGCGTCGACGACGAGCGAGACGGGGAACGGTTCACCAAGGACGTCCGAGGCTTCGCCGGCCAGGGAACGGAGGCGCCGCTCAGCCGCGTTCTCGGTGATCCATTTCCCACGCCAGAAATGTGCTCCTCTGGTCATTCCTTGTCTCCCGGAAATTCCGTTGTCACCACGGGGAAGCTACGGCCGGGCCCGACGCCCGCGCGGCCGTACACGACGAACCACGGCGTGTTCCACTCACATCCGCAGTCGGCAGCCGGGAACACTGCAGCGAGGTCGGTCATCAGCACGCTCTGCGCCGGGACCGAGGTGACGTAGGGTGAAATCAGCTGCAGGTAGCCGACTTCCCTGGCCGGGAGTGGCTCCAGCGTCGCGACCGAACGTATGAGCACGCGAGCCCACACCGGGACATGAAGCTGGTGGTTGCGGCATTCCACATAGGGAACCCAGTGCTCGACGGCGCCGTAGCAGTCCCGGACACGTTCGGCCGGGATACCCAGATACTCGGAAATCTCCCGGTACAGCACCGCCTTCCGAATCTGTTCGGGGCCCCGCTCTGGCCACCCACCGCCGAGGAACACCAGTGAGCCGGCCGGGAGCTGCAGAGCAGGCAGGCCGAGCGCCCGCATCCGACGGATCGTCGCGTGGAGGAACGTGGGAAACCCGAAGATCCGGGCCGGCACGCCGTCCTCGGCAAACCGCTGGAGCGCGCGGACGCAGCCGAAGAAGTCGAACGAGTGCCCGGTGCCGTCGTCCCGGAGCGCGTACTCGACCGAGCGACGCGGTGCGAAATCACACAGGTAGTTGCCGGTGAACGAACTACCCCTCGACGCCGCTTGGCTCGGCTCGTAGCCGTAGAGCAAGTAGTTGGCCTCGTCCGACGCGCTCAGCCAGCCGAGGTGGTCGAAGATCCTCGCGACCATCCGCTGCGCCGAGCGGATCGACCAGTCGTCGAAGAACATCCGCGACTTCCGCCCAGTCGTGCCGGACGAAGTCAGCTCCAGCACGATCGATTGCCGCGACACCGACAGCAGTTGATAGCTCTTGAAGACGTCCGCGTGGACGAACGGCAACGCGGCAAGGTCAAGGCCGTCGGCGAGGCTGGGGGATCCTTTCCGCCGGAGCAGACCTTTGAAGAAGGCCGAGTTTTCCGCGTGCCACTGGTTCACCTCGTCCATCGCGTCTCGGAACAGTCCGTCGTGCTGTGGGCTGTGCGCATAAGGTTCTGCAAGCTCACACAGCTTTTCCACCGACGCCAGCCGGCGGTCGGGCACCCCGCCGGTCGCGAAGTAGTCGCTGCCCGCCTTCCCGCTCAACACGTCGCCGGATCCAGGCTCACTGACGACCGGGTCTTCCGGTAGCCAGCCGAACGGGGCAACAGCGACGGGCCGAGCGGGGCGGCGGCTTGGGGGTCAGCGTCTCCCGCCGGACACGCCGCATCGGCCGGTGAGGCCCCGCCGACCGGGAACCACTCCGCCTGACGACCGGTCGCCCCCCGATCGATCGGGTCGGCAGCGGGGCCTGGAAACGACGGACGATACGACACGAATCAGCGTCCTTTCTCGAGTTCCAGCGGGGTCATCCACTTGGGAAGCCCGATCGAAGCACCGCGCCGCCGGGAGAGGACATCGTCCGAACTGCTGACTGGCGGTCCAGCGCGGATCACCCGGCCCATCGACTGTTTGGACGACTCCGCAGATCAGCTGAACGCGTCCTTGGCGCCCGGCCCGCACCGCCCGGTCAGGGCCCCGGCACAAGAGCAAGGTCACCCAGGTCTCTGTCCCGCCCCGGGCGCGACAAGTTCCCGCGCACCACCAGGCCGGCCGCCGAGACCGGGCGGCCTGGCGATCCGGTCGAACGCGACTTCACCACCACTCGCCCGAACCAGTCGTCGGTCTCGGACCTGACCTACGTCCGCACTGCCGGCGGCTGGGTCTACGTCGCGTTCATCCTCGACGTGTTCGCCTGCCTGATCGTCGACCGGCAGGTCGCTTCCAGCCTCTGGATCGATCTCGCTCTGGACTCCCCGCAGACGGCGATCTGGCGCCGATCCCGCGGACCGGTCCATCGCAGCGGCCGCGAAGTGCAATACCGCGCCATCCGCCTGAATTGTCGTCTGCCCCGGTGGCTGAGCTGCGCAGGTTCTACGTCATCGACCGGTAGGTGTCCCGATTGGACCGGCCGTCGTGGGCGTCGGCGCCGGCCGGTGCACCGGCGACACCTTACGTGTTGACCACCTTGCGACCAGGCATTCCGCCCACACGCACCGTCGCTGCCCGAATGGAGGGGCCGCCCGGCCCTGTCCGGGGACAGCTGCTGCGGTCGGCGTCGAGGTTCCCCCGGGTGCGGACGTGCAGGAAACGGTTCCCGCCCGGCACGCCTTCTCGGACACCAGGCGGGTATGGGTGACGCCTAACCTGTTGAGTACTGCGAGGAGGAGTGATGGAGGAGGGTTCCTGCGTGAAGCTTACCGGGCGCAAGTCAAGGAGGGCGAGGGCGATCCGGCCGGCTTGGTCGAGGGTGTTCGCCATGCCCGCCGAGACCATGAGGACCGTCGGCGACCTTGGTCCGGTCTCTTGTTTCCGCGGCAGACTGGCGCTGGCTCAGATGCGGTGGCGGGCAATGCTGCCGCTGAGGCCGGCCCGGAAGAGCTTGAACCTCGACAAGCGGTTCTTCGCGGTAATCAGGTCGGCTGGGACGGTACTGCGGCGGGCTGGCCGACGTACCGAGCCGATTTCGTCGGTGCCGCTGCGGACGCGGCCATTCCGGCTTCGTCCGAGATGCTGACGGTGGAGGCTGTCCCGGCGGAGGTGCTCCGGCCGCGCCGATAGGGCAGGAAGCGGCCGCCGAGCTCGCCCAAGCGCTTCCTGCTGACGGAATCGATGCCGCGTCGACCGACCCGGCCGTCCTCAACGAAATCATCGATGATGACCACATGACCGAGCCGGGAAAGCAAACTTTTTCCAGCAGGCGTTATCCAGCTTACCTCAGAAACAGTTCCAGCAGATCCACGACAATCCGAGTCGTCTTGCACAACGACCCAGGAAGAAAACCGCCTTCAACGAGAACAACATCGAGATCCTCAAACGCCGGCCGCGCCACTACGCGGTCACTGAGGCCAGCGACGACTTCGTCAAGATACTCAACCACTGCCAGCACGCCTACGACGACACCACCATATTGGATGCCATCGCGTACATCCAAGAACTGTACGGAGGACCACAGCCTGCCCAGCCGCAACAGCAACAGGTGGCCGATCCGCAACTACCAATGCCTGCTCCCATCAATTTTGGGTCACCGTCACAACAATGCGTTTCGTCGTCAAATCCGGCACATTCTAGCGAAGACCGTGTTTAACAAGAACGGCTGCGTTCCGATCACGAACAACCCACTGAAGGAAACCGGCAACGGGATCGCCGGGCCCCACCAAGCCAGACCAACGGCGGCACCGGAGGCCCCACCGTGTCCGACGACACCGACTCACTCGCCAGCACGGGCGCGGACACCCTGACATTGCTCGGCTGGCCAATCCCGCTGCTGCTGGCCGGGATCCCGGCGATGGTTGCGGACGACGCCTGACACGAAGGACACGCCCCTGACCAGGCGATAACGAAGCTGGGCATCTCGTGAACGCGGCACCTCTCTGCGCCAAGCATCCCGGGTCCGTTGATACGGATGTGGGGAGGCGGCCGGGATTGGCGCTGTGTTCGCCGGGACCGTCGGACCGTGCGCTGAGTTGCCCGGTTGGCCGTCGTTTCGTGCACTCGTGATTGCCCAGCGCCGGTCGAGCATGTTGTCCGATCTCATTAGGCTCGGTGCTGACCGATTTGGCTGTCTTGCAGCCTGGCCGGTGGCGTCATGGGCAGGGTCAGCATCCAGCGCGGCCCAGGTGATGGAAGGTTCGGACAGCATGCCAACAACAAGGCACTTCGACAGCCCCTTTGACGAGGGCCTCGGCTGGTGGAGCGCGGTAGATGACAACAGCTACGAGCGCTGCTTTCTCCAGAGTGATGTTGAGCCCGCTGACCCCAATGTCGCAGGCCTGAACTGGATCACCAAGACCGAGTACCTCGCCATCCGAGGCCGCTTCGACAGCCCGGATGAGGTGGGCCAGGGCTGGTGGTGTGTGCTCGATGAGAACACCGGCGAGTCGTGGTATCTCCAGAGTGATGTTGAGCCCGCGAATCCCAATGCCGAAGGCCTGAACTGGATCACCGCCGCCGCCTACCGCGCCATCCGGGGCCGCTTCGGCAGCCCCAAAAACGTGGGCGAGGGCTGGTGGCGTGCGATCGATGAGAACACCGACGAGCCGTGGTATCTCCACAGTGATGTTACGCCCGCGAATCCTAATGCCGAAGGCCTGAACTGGATCATCGCCACCGCCTACCGCGCCATCCGAGGCCACTTCTCCCGAGACGTGGAGAGCGCGGGCCGGGGCTGGTGGTCTGCGACCGATGAGAACACCAAGGAGAAGTGGTATCTCCACAGTGATGTCAAGCCCGCGAATCCCAATGCCGAAGGCCTGAACTGGATCACCAGGACCGAGTGCATCGCCATCCGGGGCCGCTTCGGCCACCTCACGGACCTGGGTTCGGGATGGTGGCGGGCGGCCGATGACAATATCTTCGACTACTGGTATATCCACAGTGATGTCGAGCCGGCTGACCCCAACGCCGAAGGCCTGAACTGGATCACCAGGACCGAGTACATCGCCACCAGGGGCCGCTTCTCCCGCGTGAAGCGCGCGGGCGATGGCTGGTGGCGCACGATCGATAGGAACACGGACCAGGACTGGTACCTCCACAGTGACGATCGGCCCGAAAACCCCAATGCCGAAGGCCTGAACTGGATCACCCGTTATGCCTGGAGCGCCAGCCTAGAGCGTGAGTGGGCAATCGACGCCCGAGGGCGCTTCGGCAACCTCGAGGGCCTGGGCCCGGGATGGTGGCGCGCGACCGATGACAATATCTCCCGGGACTGGTATCTCCAGAGTGATGTCGAGCCCGCTGACCCCAACGCCGAAGGCCTGAACTGGATCACCAGGACCGAGTACATCGCCATCAGGGGCTGCTTCTCCCGCGTGCAGCGCGAAGCCCCGGGCTGGTGGCGCGCGATCAACGGGAACACGGACCAGGACTGGTACCTCCACAGTGTCGATCGACCCGAAAATCCCAATGCCACGGGCCTGACCTGGATCACCGCCACCGCCTACCGCGCCATCCTGGAGCGCGATCGAGCAGCGGCGCGGGCGCGGGGTTCTCGGGAGTACCCGCTGGGCCAGGCACCCGACTACGACGCGTTGCCTGCCGGGGACACGGTGACCCTCACCTCCGGCGGCGCGGTCAAGACCGCCGATCAAGCCCTGGTCGACACGTGCATCATCTGCCAAGACAACTTCACCGAGAACTCCGAGATCGCGCAGCCGGCAGGAGGCTGCCCGCACTACTTCCACTGGGCCTGCCTCGCAGCCTGGGCCTACCCGCAAACAGCACTCCTACAAGACAACCCGAACATCGTGCCCACCTGCCCCACCTGCAGGCAGCTCCTGCGCAGCCGCCCCGGCGAAACCCCCGAGCGGACACCGCTGAAGATCACCGCCATCACCCAAACCACCACACCCGAGACCGCCGCCACCCCTGAAGACGCCACCACGCAGATCGGCCTGCGGTCCGAGGACGGCAACTACTGGTGGGACGGCACCCAATGGCAGCCGATCCCCCAGCCCCCCGAACCGCAGCAGCACCCCACGGACATCACCGCGGGTGACACGCCCGAGCAGCAGGCGGCGCCGGTCAGCGCCGACGCGGCCCTCCACTACGTGACACACACCTACCACGACACCGTCGAGGACTCCGACGAGCGCCGCAACCTGTTCCGCTGGTCCGGCGACCCAGGCCCCATCAGTGGGGTGACCATCACCCTGGCGGCCGACGACGACGGCTGGCTCGACAACCAAACTCTCCAGACCCACGGCGACCCCACCGGCCGCTCCGGCGAGTGGATCTGGCAACTGGAGATCCGCGGCCTAACAGTCGAGAACCGAACCGCCACCGTCCCGGCTCGACTGTGCACAGACCCCACCACAGCCATCGCCTGGATCGAATTCGACCCCGGAACACTCCCATAACCACGGCCCGGCACGCTCAGAGAATGTCTCACCCGGCAAGCTTCTTGCAGCAGGTGACGGCGTCGTCGCCGCTGGTCCAGGGGGCAGCAGGGGAACGGAAAGCGGCCTGAGATCAGGACCGGAATCGGCGACGAGCGGCGATTGAGCGTGCCGTACGCGTTCCCGCGCTGATCGGTTCGGCGATCCTGGCGCTGGTGGCTGTCAGGTTGGGAGATGTGGCCGTGCTTGTTCGGCGGAGCCGGCGGTCTCGTGGCGGTGCTGGTGGTGGCGCGTCGCGTGCCGCCGGTGATGGTCGGGGTGTGGCTGCTGACCTGTGTGGCCCCCTGGTAGTGGGTGCTGCTGACGGGCGTCGCGGTCACGGGCGCCGGGGTGGCTGCGCTGGTGCGGCCGCGGGTGCGGCGCTGGCAGACGGCGGGGGCGCTCGCACTTGGGGGTGGTACTGGTCGCTGCGGGGTCGGTGATGCTGACGGTGGACGCGGCCCGGCAGGAACGCCAGGCACAGCAGGAACTCGATCAAGCCCACGGATGAAGCGATCGCACGAACCCTCCCCCACACCCCGGCGAGCATGGTCAACTTCCTCGCTGAGCACATTGCCCGGTTCAACCCGGATGACCGGCAGGCGTGTTCGGTGTTCGCCCCCCCGATGTGCAACGGCAATTCGCCGACGCCTGGCACGTGCCGGACTGCCCAGCGGCGCTCCGCGTGATGGCAGGCGAGGTCACCGCACGGGGCGACTACGTGAACAGCCTGTCCCTCCCCGGGCAGGCCACGACGTCCAACGGCACGCTGTCGGTCGACGCGTGCCAGCTGGATTTCAGCGGGCTGACCGACGACACACCGCACGCCAACCCCGGTCCGCACATCGGCGTCCTGACGCTGGCACAGCAGCAGGGACAGGGCACGTGATCGTCGGCTACCGGCGGTGCGCCATGTCGTGCACCCACCAGCCCTCCCACGACAGAGAACCCCTCCGCCCCATAGGGCGAAGGGGTTCTCTGCTCTGCAGGCCGAACACCTCCGGGATAGCGCGACGCACGCTGTGGTGATCCTGTCTGCCAGCTCCTCGATATCCGCGCAGCTCCATTTCGAACAGTAGGTCGGCCAGCGCTTGCGTTGCCGCATCGGCCACGCTGTCGTCCATCCCCATCCCGTAGTGGGACAGCCGGAACCGGAACGGTGCGAAGTCCGGGGACTCTCCCATGACGAACACCCACAACTCCGCCGTGGGGTCCAGCGTTCTGCCCGGTCACCCGCGGATAGCGCTGGGTGACAACAGCTCCTCGATCTGGTCCAGCAGAGCTTCAGCCTGGCTCGCGAGACCCGCGCCGCCGGCGCAGCCCAGTGTCATCTCGGTGCGGCCGTCGCATTCGGTGACGACCAAGGACAGCGGCGTAAACGGCGCGTCAACAGGTAGCGCATAGGCGGTCGACGCGGTGAATCCCTCGGTGGACAGCGCCGCCAGGTCGATCTTGCCGAGGTGGGAGATGATCGCGGTCGCCAGGTTGCGGTCCAGCCGGGCGCTGACCGGACCCAGCACGCGGAGTGTCCGGCCCAGTAGCCCGATCGGCAGCCGCGTAGCCAGCCGTTCGGTACCACTCGTCAAGTCCAGCCGTCGAAACAATGCGCCGAGCAGCTGCTTGTCAAGTTCGCGCCAGTCCTGCCCAGGCCGGGCATCCAGGAAGATCGGCAGTGCCAGGTTTGCGGTCGAGTCGATCGTGGCATCGTGCCGCCGCAGGTCGACCGGCACCAGGTAGCTGGCGTGCCCGTGGCCGGAGAAGCCGGTTGTCGCGGCGGCGAGCTTGGCGACCAGTCCGGGGTGGATTCCGGCAATGGTGCGTCGCCGAACCAGGAAACCCCGGCCCCGCCCGCTGAACGGAGATCGGCTGCGCAGCGGACGGTCCGAAGTTCCGCCACCGAAGCGGTCCACGAGTTCGAAGTCGGTGGCCTCGGACAGCGCGGGAACCGGTGGTTCGGCACGCAACGCGCGGAACACCTCATGCGCCCAGCGGAGCGCACCTCGCCCATCCATGGCAGCGTGGTTCGTCCGGAACACCACACCGTCCGGCAGAGCCAGCACCTCGCAGGTCGGTCCGTCGGCGGACAGCGGCCGCCGCAGCGCCGCCGACTCGAACCGGTCCTCGTCAATCGATCGGATCTCACGTACCGGCGGCGCCAGTCCACTGTCCACCCAACGGCGGTCGCGCCGGACCAGACGGGACCCGGGACAGGCGTCCCCGGCCGCGGCGACGGCGCGGCGCAGCGCGGCGCCGTCGATCGTTCCCTCTCCCCGCACCACGAGCTGGATCACCAGAGACCCCGCTGCCAGGTAGAACCACTCGGTCGGCGAGATGGGCCGGGTGAATCGGTTCACCACGTCCCTCCGGCATACGCTTCGACGCCGCCGGCCCGCTGGATCCACTCGGCGAGCCGGATCAGGCCGGTTTCCTGGTCCACCCGGGGTCGATAGCCGAAATCACGTTCGGCCGCGTCGATGGCATAGGTCGACGACCTGGTCAGCAACGTCAGCTCGTACCTGGTCAGCGGCGGCGGATACTTGTTGCCCAGTAACGGAATCCGCCACACCAGCTCAACGGCGCCCGCCAGGACGTCGACTGCTCGAGGTGGGATGGACCGGCTCGGTGGCCGCCCGCCGAACATCTCCGCCAAGCGTCGGAGCAGACCCCACACGTCGGTGCGCTCGGCGTCGGTGACGAAGTATGCCTTGCCGCCGACCCGGTCGGACCTGGCCGCCAGCAAACACGCGTGCACCGCGTTGTCGCAGTGGCACATCGAGGCGAACGTGGTCCGGCCGCCGGACAGGTCCGGCAGCCGCCCGGCTCGCATCTTGCCGACCAGCTTCGGCATGAAGCCCCGACGGTCCCGCGGGCCCCAGATCGCGCGCGGACGCAGCGCGCAGGTGACCAGCGTGCTGGAGTTCGCGGCCAGCACCCGCTGCTCGGCGGCGGCCTTGGTCTCGGAATAGCGGTTGTAGTACCGCCGCGGGTAGGGCTGGCTCTCATCGATGTCGACTAGATCGCCTGCCCGCGTGTCCATCAGTGCGCTCGGACTGCTCACGAAGACGAACCGCGACACTCCATTGCGCCGGGCGGCAGCCAACAGCCGCTGTGTGCCCAGCACGTTCTCCGCCCAGAACTGGGCGCGGCTGCCGTGGCCGGCGACACGCGCGGCGGAATGGTAGATGACGTCCACCCCCCGGGTCGCCTCGAGCAGACCGTCCACATCGCACAGTTCGGCCGTGGCCAGCTCGACCTCGGGCAGCGTGCGCAGATGCCGCAGGTCGCTGCTCTGCCTTACCAGGGCGGTCACCTTGTCACCGGCGGCCAGGCACCCCTCGACGAGGTGACCGCCGAGGAAACCGGACGCGCCGGTTACCAATGCCTTCATCGCCTTCCTCCGGGAAGCCGTTTCCACCAGGTCGCGCCGAGCAACATCGTCAGGAAGACGGTCGTGCGCGGCCGGCGGCCCGCCGGGCGGGCCCGGGAGAGAGCGACGGGAATCTGCAGCCCGTGCACCACCACACTGAGCAGGACGTCTATCCAGAACAGCGCCTGGAGCGCCGGATTTTCCAGCGGCCAGACCAGCCCGTACAGCAGATACGCCCAGCCGGCCAGCGGCACCAGCCAGAGTGCGTTCGGCCGCACTCGTGGTGCCGCGGCCCACTCGGCGAGCAGCTCGCGGCCGATCTTGGCGTTGTGCCGGATGTCCACCGGGAACCCGGGATGGGGCCGGAAGTCCCTGATGTGCTCGGTGACTTGCTGCCTGCCACCCAGCTCGCGAAGTTCGGCTGTGATCCTGGGGAGCTCGCGCCGGGGTGTTCCCGCTACGGGCTCGAAGCACATCACCGGTCGCCCGCCCACTTCGACCAGCGCGGTCCTGAGCACATCGGGGTGGGCGTTGAAGACCCCTTCACAGCACACCGAGAACAACGTGCCGTCCGCACTGTCCACGCGGTGGGTTTTCCTGCCGCAGAACCAGATCCGCCCCGCTGCGTCGATGCGGGCGAGGTCACCGGTGCGGTGCCAGCGCCGGGCGCCGTCATGGATCTTCGCGCGGATGTCGTTCACGGGAGACCCGTGATAGCGGTTGCTCACGTGGTCACCGGCGACCACCAGCTCGCCGACTTCGCCAGGCGCCGTGAGCAGGTCATCCGACCACTGTGTCAACGGCTTGTCGGTGATTCGCACGGTGCGCACCTCGATGCCCGGCACCGGTCGTCCCACGCACGTACCGTACCCGGCTTGGGTGAGCTTCCTGGTCCCGTCAAGGATCTCCGCGGCGCTGATCGAGGAGATCGGCAGCGCTTCGGTGGCGCCGTAGGTGGTCATCAGCAGCACGTCCGGACCGAGCGCGGTGCGCGCGCCGTCCACGACGGAATCGGTGACCGGCGCGCCACCGGCGATGACACGGCGTAGCGCCGGCAATGTCCGACCGGTCTGGGCCAGGTGCTCGGTGAGCGGGCGCAGCAGGGCAGGCGAGGCGAACATGGTGGTCACTTCGAACCGTGCCATGACGTCCGCCAGAGTGGCCGGGTCGGCGTCCGCCACCCGGGCCGGATCGAGCGGAGCCAGCACCGTGGTGGCGCCGATCAGCAGGTCGAGCAGCCCGAACAGCGGTACCGTGGCCAGCGAGACGTCCTCCGCGCAGTGCCCCTGCGTCCGCTCGACCTCCTGTGCCATGGCCACCAGCGTGCGGTGGGTGTACTCCACGCCCTTCGCCGGTCCAGTGCTTCCGGTGGTGAAGTTGATGACCAGCAGGTCGTCCTCGCCGATCTCGGTCGTGACCTGGCCGGGTTCACCGGTGTCGAGATCGGCCAGCGTGTGCCCGCCCCAGAACCAGCGCCGGCCCACGGTGACGCGCGCCTTCAGCGCGCCGAACACACCGGGGTTGAGCACCCGCATGGCGTGCGCGGCCGGAACACCGATGAACGCCTCCGCCCCGACCTCGCGGTAGCAGTGCATCATGCGCCTGAGCCCCATGCCGGGATCGACGATCACCGGCACAGCGCCGACTTTGAACAGCGCGAAGGCCAGCACGAACAGCTCCGGCCCCGGCTTGACCATGAGCACGGTCTTGACTCCGCGATCGATGCCGATCCGGCGCAGCCCGGCGGCGTAGCGGTCGGACCGCGCGTCGAGCTCGCGGTAGCTCAACCGCTCGAAACCCGCTCGTACCGGGAAGACCACCGCGTCCTTGTCCCGAAAGGCCGCGGCGTTGGCCCGAAGCAGCCGCGCCACACCGCCCGACTTCATGTCCGCAGCGGACGGCGTGCTCATTTCAGGCTCCGGTAAACCGAGCACGCCGCGGACAGCCCGGCGCCGGCGGCGAGGAACAGCAGGGGGGCACAGTCCGCGTGGTCCAGCTGCTGGTAGGCGAGGGTCAGCGCGGAGGAATGCGGGTCACCCGCCACCCCGTCGGCGGTGACCACAGCTGCTTTGGCCACACCGACCCGGTCGGCGAGCAGCGTGCCGAAGTCGTGGCTGGGCCGAGAGCAGACCAGCGTGGCCTCGGCCAGGTCCACGTCCTCCTCCCGAGCACAGTCCGCGACAAGTCCGGCGGCCAGCTCGACAAGGCGTGGAACGTAGTCCTCGTCCTGCTCGACGGTGATCTGTTCGCGGCCGCTGGTGCCCATCACCGCGGTGTCCAGGTAGCCTCGGACACCGGCCGCCCCCGGCGCGGAAGCGGTCCGCACTGGACCGAAGCCGCTTTCCCGGTCCACCGCACGCGCCAGCAACATGGCGGCACCGAGCGTGGCGTACGGGAATCCCTCGACGTCCTTGGTGGACGGATGAACGTCACCGGAAACCACGAGGACGTGTTCCGCGGTGCCGGTGGCGAACGACGCCTGCGCGATCTGGACGGCGTTGAGCAGGCCGCAAGCGCCGTTCATCAGGTCGAAGGAGAACCCGGGCCGGGCCGTCGGGCCGGACGCGTAGTCGAGGCTCATCCCGACTTCCTTCTGGATGATCGCCGCCATGGCGGGCTCGACCATGTTGGCGTCCCGGTACACCCCGGTGTTGATCAGGATGTCGACCTGGTCGTGGTTGACGCCGACCCGGTGAAGGCATTCGGCGGCAGCGATGGCGGCGTGCTCGACGGAGCTGCGCACGACGGGGTCGGCGCTGACGGCGGTCGCCTTGATCACGGCGCTCAACTCACACCTCCAGTGATGTGATGGTGGCGGACAGGAAGCCGGTCACGACCCCGGAAGCAGCCGGGACCAACAGGAACTTCTTGGTTCCGGGCAAGGAGTTCAGGTGCTCGGCCAGCACGAGAAAATGAGAGGTGCTCGCGGTGTTGCCCAGCCGTTCGAGCACGTTGAGCGTCTCCGGCATCGGCACGCCGAGCACGACCTCGTTGACGTGGTTGAACAACTCCACCGCCTTCGCACCGATCTGGTGCTGGACGATGTAGTCGAACTTCTCGTCGGCGAAGGTGGTGCCTCGCTTGGCCAGGAAGTCACCGAGGAACGCGGGTGGAAGCCGGAACCGGTCCTCGTTGTGCATCCGCCGGTTGTCCGTGTACAGGGCGACGCCCTGGCTCCGGTCGCTGGGCATGCCCAGGCAGAGCTCCGAGTACTCCGCGCAGGTCATCAACTCGACGTAGTGGATCCGGTCGGCGTCGTCCACCGCACGGTCCATGATCACGGCAGCGGCCGAGTCGCCCACCGACAGTGAGGCGAACTGCAGGTCGTAGGGCTCTCTGATCTCCCGCATCGCGGTCTCGGAGATCGTGGTGATGCGCTCGCCGCTGACCACCATGCCGTTGCGGACGATGCCGGCCTTGATCATCCGGTCCAGGATCTGGACTCCGGTCATCATGCCGGCACAAGCGTTGGAGACGTCGAAGTGGATCGCTGGCGTCGCACCCAGTTCCTTGGCGAGCAACAGTGCGAATGAGGGCTCGAAGTAGAGCTTGTCCCCCTCGGCGAAGCGGGTGATCGACGCCGAGATCACGATGTCCAGATCCGCGGCGCGGTAGCGTGACCGGCTCAGACAGTCCCTGGCGGCCATGGCTGCGACGGTGAACGAGTCCTCGAAGTGACCCGGCCGCCGGTCGTGGACCCGGCGCTCACGCACGCCGGTGATCCGGTGCAGATCGAACTGTGGCTCGGTGGCCATCCCCTCGATGACTTCATCGGTCGACATGACGGTGGCCGGCAGGTATCTGCCGAGGGCCTCGAACCGGCTGTGTGCCGCGTCGGCGAGCGGCGCTTTGAAGTCCATAAGCAGCGAGACAAACAGAACAATTCGGATAGTTCAAGCGCAAACGGCAAACAAACCACACCATGCGACACTCATCACACAGAAAGTAGGGCGGCGGCAAATGAGAAGACTCGATCCACCCTGGTGATTCATCCGCCGTCTCATCCGATCAGACGATGCCGATCAGTCCAGACCTTCCCCTATTTTCACTTCGACGACATTGGGGCAACGCCCCTCGTGAGAGCAGTCACCGACCTCGCTTTTTCCGGCGCGAACCGAGTATCCTCGCGTGTACATCACTTGCGATCGCAATACCATTCCGTGAGGAGAATTGGTGACGGCCGAGTTCGAGCCTGCTCGCACGGACGACGTGGAAGAACTGCACTCCCTGTTCCACACGGTGTACGGCGGCAACTACGCGATGCCGTACGGCACCGACAAGGACGTGATGGCGGCGGAAATCGCCGCTGACACGACCACCTGGCTGGTGCACCGTGCGCGCGGCCGGATCGTCGCTACCGTCCTGGCGCAGGTGGCACCCCAGGACCGCATGGCGAAAATGCAGGGCCTGGTCGTCCACCCCGAGGCGCGTGGGAACAGCCTTGCCCGCAGTGCGGTCGGCGCCCTGAGCGAGGACCTCCTTGCCGACGACGGCATCGATTCGGCGTACGGCACCGCGCGCACCATCGGCACGGCTCCGCAACGGATCATGCTGGCCAACGGTTTTCACGGACTGGGCATTCTCCCCAACATCCGCAAGGCAGGACGGCACGAGACGATGGCCCTGCTGCTCCGGCACCGGGAAGGCGTACTCGAGCTGCGATCACCCGTGGACCGAGTGCCGGCCGCGCTGCGCCGGATCGTGCTGGCGGTCGAACGGACCATCGGGTTGCCGAAACTCCCGGAGTTCGTGCCCGCCAACGAGTACGCCGAATTCGCGTCCGACGCGAAGATCGAACTCGTCGACGCACCGAGCTTCGTCCGGCGCACCTTCGACCTGCAGGTCCGTGACCCCTACCGCAGGTTCTACCCGTTCCACCAGCCGAACGTCCTGCTCACCGAAGAAAGTGGCGCGTTCGATCTCTACGCGCACATGTCCCGTCGCGACGGCTATTGCACGATCGTGGGAGCCACCCCGAGCGGCCTCGCGCTCGCGCCCCACCTGGAACCGTTGATCACACTGCTGAACGCGTCCGGGGCACTCTACTTGGAGACGATCGTCCCGCTGCACGCGTTCGAAGAACTGAGCGCGCTGCTGGCCCATGGTTTCCTGCCCGCCGCGATGTACCCCGCCATGCGCCGGGAAGACCGGGTTTTCCACGACTACGTCGTGATGACCCGCACCATGGAGCCACTCGACTTCCGCGGCCTCGCGATCGACAAAGCCTTCCGCCCCTACGTCGAGCAGTACATCGACCTGTGGACGCAGCGCCACCTCGACACCAGTGGAGTATTCCGGTGAACCGTCACCTGACCGACCCGGCGACCGTGCCGGACCCCGTCAGCCTGGCCGGTGTCCAGCGCTTGTGCGACGTCATCGACCCGTACCGCCACGACGCGCTGACCGATGACCTGTTCGTCACGGCGATGAACGAATCGAACGACTGGCACGCGGGCCGGTCGCCCTTCTACCGGAGTCTCTCCGCCGGACTCGAGCCGTGGGCGTCAATCGCGGACATCCACCGCCAGCCGTACGTGCACGCCAACTTCTTCAAGATGCACGAAGTGCTGTCGGTACCTCGCGAAGACATCGCCGCGCACGCCACTTCGTCCGGGACCACCGGGCAAAAATCGCAGATGTTCTGGGACGATTGGACAGTGCGGTCCGGCCAGCAGATGGTAGCGCGGATCTTCGATCACTACAGCTGGATCGACAAGCGAGAGCCCGTGCACTACCTGCTCTACACGAACGAACCGCAACCGGGCCTGCGTCTCGGCAGCAGCCGGACCGGCCAGTTCCTGACCGACTTCGCGCCGATCGCCTCGCTCAGCTACGGTCTCGCGCACACCGGAAGCGGCCACGAGTTCGACGCGTTCGGCGCCATCCGCGCGCTGCAACGCTTCGCCGAAGACGGCGGGCCGGTGCGGATCTTCGGCTTCCCCGCCTTCCTGAGCTTCACCCTCGACCGGATGGCGGCCATGGGCATTCCGCCGCTCCGGCTCAACGAACGCTCGCTGGTCCTGTTCGGTGGTGGCTGGAAGGGAAACGCGGACAAACAGCTCGCGAAGCGCGAGCTTTACCCGCGGATCAGCAAGCAGCTCGGCATTCCCGACGAACGGATTCGTGACGGGTTCGGCTCCGTCGAGCACAGCATCCCCTACATCGAGTGCGCCCGCCATCATCTGCACGTACCGACCTGGGCGCGGGTCCTGACCCGGTCGGTTCGCACTTTGGCGCCCCTGCCGTTCGGCGAACGCGGATACCTGCAGTTCGTCTCCCCGTACATCACCTCGGTTCCAGCGCAGAGCGTGCTGATGGGCGACCTCGCTTCCTTGCACACACCGGAGGAATGCGGGTGCGGAACAGCGACGCCGTGGTTCGAGGTCCACGGCCGCGCCGGGATCTCCCGCAACCGCAGCTGCGCCATCGCCGCCGCTGAACTCTTGAAGGACAAAGCGTGAGCAACGACCATTACTGGCAGGGGCGCTGGGTCTGTGACGAGAAGGCCGCTGATCTGCTCGAATCGCTGGAAGAGAGCGCGCAGCACGTGCTGTGCGGCGACCGGCTGACTCCCCTCACCGTCATGCGCGCCGCCGAAACGCTGGCCGCGAAGCTGTCCCGATCCGACGATCACCTGCGCGTGTCCCTCGCCGGCATGCTGGCCGACCACGGACTGCCGTCCGACGAGATCGACAGCACCTTCGCGGCGCTGGCGACGGCACTGAGCCGGAACGAACTGGAACGCAAGGTCAACCGTGAACTGGGCGGCCTGGAGTCGGCGAGGCTGACCCGGTTCGATTTCCGGGTCCCGGTCTTCGAGGCGTGGGTCCCGGTCGGCCTCCTGACACACATCGCCGCGAGCAACGCCCCCACAGTCGGCGTACTCAGCGCCGTCGAGGGGCTGCTGACGGGCAATCTGAACGTCATCAAGATCAGCGGCACCGACTCGTCGTTCACCGCGGAGCTCCTCGCGGCGCTGGCCGAGCAGGATCCCACCGGCCTGATCGCCGGACGGCTGATCGTGCTGCGCTTCCCCTCCACGCGCAAGGACTGGCTCGAGCGCGTGATCAAGCCAGCGGACGCGGTCGCGGTCTGGGGTGGCGAGGAAGCCTTGGCCGGCATCGCCGAGCTGGTGCGACCCGGCACCCGCATGATCGACTGGGGACCGAAGCTCTCCTTCGCCTACCTGACCCGCGACACCTGGTCGGCCAACGACGTCCTCCACGGCATCGCAGCCGACATCTGCCGCCTCGACCAGCAGGCCTGCTCCAGCCCGCAGGTGATCTACCTCGATGCCGAAGACGACTTCGAGGTGGTCGCGTTCGCGCAGCGATTCGCCCGTGTGCTGGCGGCCGTCGTCCAGGGCGGGCAACCACGGACGCCTGACGACCAGGAGTGGGCGGAGATCAACAACACGACCGTGGTCGCCGAGCTGGAACAGCACCTCGGTCTCACGAAGGTGCTCACGGCCGGTGACGGATCGTGGCGGGTCCTGGCCGACCGTCGTCCCGCGCTACGCGCATCACCGCTCTACCGCTCGGTGTGGGTGAAGCCGCTCCCGCGTACCAAGATCGCTGCCACCCTCCGGCCGATGCGCCGCTACCTGCAGACTGTCGGCCTCGCCGCGTCCCGTCACGACACCGCTGTGCTCGCGCGCGCTTTTCTGAGCACCGGCGTCCAGCGGGTGAGTACACCGGGGAAGATGCTCGCCGGATACGCGGGTGAACCACACGACGGCGTCTATGCCCTCCAGCGGTACAGCCGGCGGGTCGACGTCCAGCTCGACGATCGGTTCGACACCGACACCGCACTGGACGATCTTGTCGAGGCCGGCGAGTTGCCGGTGCCGGCGGTCCGGGTCACCCCCAAGTCCAAGTTCTGGACGCTGCAGTCCGGCGACGGCGAAGTGTTCTTCCTGTCCGGCGGCAGCTCCGGCGCACCCCAGCTCTCGTCGTTCACCTGGGCCGATTACGCCGAGCACATGCGGATCGGCGCGGAAGCCATGCTCGCCGGCGGCCTGGACCCCCGCACGGACCGGGTGATGAACCTGTTCTTCGGTGGGCGCATGTACGCCGGGTTCATCAGCTTCTTCTCCAGCCTCGAGCGAATGGGCGCGGTCCAGTTCCCGATGAGCGCCGACCCCGCCCGGCTCGAGGAGATCGCGGCGTCGATCGTCGACAACAATGTGGACACTCTGGTCACTTTGCCGAGCTTCGCCGTGCTGCTGTTCACCGAGCAAGCCGAGCTGCTGCGCCGCTACCGTGGGGTGCGGAAGATCTTCTACGCCGGCGAGCTGTTCAGCGAACACCAGATCGCCTGGCTACGCGAGCAGTTCGGGATCGAAACGATCCACTCCGCGGCGTACGGCACGGTCGACGCCGGACCGCTCGGCTTCCAGTGCCAGGACTCGCCTGCCGGGGTGCATCACCTCTTCAGCAACCTGTACACCGTCGAGGTGCTCGACCAGCAGCTGGACAAACCCGCGCCGGCCGGCTCGATCGGCAGGCTGGTCATCACCGCGCACACCCGGCGGGGGCAGCGGATCGAGCGCTACGAGATCGGCGATCTCGGTCGCCTGGTCGGTGAGCCGTGCCCGTGCGGACGGCGGACCCCGCGGGTCGAATTGGCGGGCCGGATGGGTGACGTGTTCCGCATCGGGTTCCAGACGTTAAACTACCGGAAGCTCCAACGGATCGCGGAGGAAGCGTTCGGCTACTCGGGTGCCTTCCAGATCGTGCTGGACAACGGCGACCGCATGACCCTCAGGATGGCTTCCGGCGAGCCGGACGAGATCGTCCGCGAGTTCATCGCCCGATCCGGCCAGCTGGCCGAAGCCGTGATCGTCGGTGGCCTGCACCTGGCGGCCGAGATCACCGAACCCAGTACCTTCAGCCGCACCCCGACCAGCGGCAAGGTCATCGCCGTCGTCGACAACCGCTTCCGGAGCGCGAAATGACCGATAGTCTCACCGAACTCGTCGAATTCACCCAAGCGAACTCCCCCTTCTACCGCCACCTGTATGCCGCCGCCACCAGCCCGGTTCGCCTCGCCGACTTGCCGATAATCGACCAGGCTGAGTTCTGGGCCGCGAACACCCTGCACGACAACCGGTTGCTGACGGGCACCCCCGGCGACGGGGTGATCTTCAAAACGGGCGGCACGACCGGGAAACCGCGCATGTCCTGGTACACTGCGGACGAGTGGAAGGACATGTGCCGGACGTTCGCCACGGGGCTGGCGCCGGCCGGGGTCCGACCGGGCGACCGGGTGGCGAATCTCTACTACGTCGGCGAGCTGTACGCAAGTTTCATCTTCACCCACAATGTCCTTCAGGAAGCCCCGTTCGACGTGCTTCAACTGCCGATAGCGGGCAATTCGCCGCTGTCGTTCACCGTCCCCGCGCTCCAGGATTTCGCCGCCACGGTCGTCGCCGGTTTCCCGACTTCCCTTGTGGAACTGGCACAGCGGGTTCGCGAAACAATCGGCACCTTGCCGGCTGTCCGGCTGCTCCTGTTCAGCGGGGAGCCGTTCTACGACGACCAGCGCGGTACCCTCGCCGAGGCTTTCCCGCACGCGACGATCAAGTCGATCGGTTATGGCAGTGTGGACGGTGGCGCACTGGGCGCGCCGGTCGCCGAGAGCGACGACGTGCGGGTGTTCCGCGCCTTCCGGCCCACTCGGATCATCGAGGTCGTCGACGTCGAAACGGGCCGGCCGATCGAGGAACCAGGACAGCCGGGGCGCTTGCTGCTCACCGACCTTTCACGGAGGCTGATGCCGATGATCCGGTATCCGCTCGGTGATCTCGGCGAGTGGGTCGACTACGGCGAAGGCACCTACCGCCTGCTCGGCCGCGCCGATGAAAGCGCCCGGATCGGCCTGGTCAGCCTGAACCTCGCCCCACTGCGCACAGCCGCCGCCGAGGCGACCGACGCCCCGATCGACGGATTCCAGGTCGTCGTGCGGCGGTCAGCCACCGGCGACCAGCTCATCCTTCGCATCGCCGCCGACGTCCCGGACCGCGACCGCGCGACCAGGACCGTACGGGCCAAGATCAGCTCGATGTTCCCGCGGTTCGCCGACCAGGTGGCCAAAGGCGCCATCGCGCCAATGGCGGTCGAATGGGTCGCCCCGACGTCGATCGTCACGAACCCGCGCACGGGCAAGGCGCTCCGCCTGATCGACGAGCGCCCCATCTGAGTTCGATCACATTGCCAGTTTCCCTGGCGCCACCCGAAAGAGAACCCCTTTGAATGACCCGTGACGGTTCCCGCAACCTTGCAGGACACCGGCGAGCGGTCCTGCCGCGTAGCGCGGCCCCGAAACACCCCTCTGACCCCCGCACCCATGCTCACACCGCGTGACGAAGAGTGACACCACCACCGCAGACCGACCTCATCAACGACACAAGGCAGGCAGGCATGACCGCGCAGCAGCCCATCGGCTCCGGCTACGGAGCCGACACCACCACGACCGACGTCCTGGCCGATGTCGACCTCACCGGAAAGCTCGCCGTCGTCACCGGCGCGAGCTCCGGGTTGGGCTTGGCAACAGCCCACGCGCTCGGCGACGCCGGCGCGACCGTCATCGCCGCGGTCCGCCGGCCGGAAACGGCCGCCCAGGCCTTCGCGCAAGCCGATCGGGTCGAAATTCGCCCGCTGGACCTGGCTGACCAGGCGAGCGTGCATGCCTTCGCGGACGAGTTCCTGGCGAGCGGCCGGGAACTCGACATGCTCATCAACAATGCCGGCGTGATGCTCCTGCCCGAAACCCGCGTCGGCCCCGGCTGGGAAGCGCAGTTCGCCACCAACCACCTGGGCCACTACACGCTCACGAACCGGCTCTGGCCGGCGCTTACCAGCGGCCGAGGCGCTCGCGTGGTCTCGCTCAGCTCATTCGGGCATCGCTACTCCGCGATGCGCTGGGACGACGTCATGTTCAAGGCCGGATACGACAAGATCCTCGCCTACGGGCAAGCCAAGACGGCGAACGCGTTGTTCGCGGTCCATCTCGACACTCTCGGCCGTGAGCACAATGTGCGCGCGTTCGCCGTCCACCCCGGCGGCATCATGACCTCGCTCCAGCGACACATGTCGCAGGAAGAGATGAGGGCCGTCGGCTGGGTCGACGACCAAGGCAACACCGCCTCGAGCTTCAAGACCCCCGCACAGGGTGCCGCTACCCAGGTCTGGGCAGCCACTTCCCCGAAACTGGCCGATGCCGGCGGCGTCTACCTGCAGGACTGCGACATCGCTCCGATCGTCGAGGACGACGCGCCCGGTGTGCGGCCGTATGCGGTCGACCCCGAAGAAGCCGGGCGGCTGTGGGCCCTGTCCGCACAGCTGACCGAAGTCGGACTGACGTCTCGGTGAGCGTTCATTGTCTACAGCGATGTTGTAGCTGATCAGCGGCGGCGCCCCGGGGAACCAGGACAGCCGGGGCGCCTGCCGCTCACCGACCTTTCACGGAAGCGGCTTCCAGGTCGTCCTGCGGCGATCAGCTCTCCGCCTGATCGACGAGCGCCGCATCTGCGCCGGTCCTGAAGAATAGCTTCGCGAATTCTCTTGCCATGATCAGCCGAAAGTCCACCCAACTCCTTCTCCAGTAAGCCGGCGAGAGCACGTACATCCTGAAAATGGTCATATCACGCCTTTCAGGAAAGCGCATCGCCTGCGTGCCCGATTGCCCCTGTGCTTGAATCTCCCGCAGAGACGGTAGAGAGATGGGTGTCACATTCTGATTATAGAACCCGCCTGCGTTTTGCTGCGTCGCGCGAAGATCCCCGCTCGACAGGTCTCCGAATACGCGCCCCAAGGCATCCCCGAACAAGCTCGACTGAGGGTTGTTCATGATTCCTCCAGCACCTCTGCGGCGTCTTTCGACTGATCACATGGCCGCCAGGACCGACACGAGCAGCAACAGCAATTCCGCAGCCAAGGTTTTGGCGGGCTTCGCCAACCAGGGCAGAGTATCCGCACGCAGAGTACGGTGTCGACATCGTCCACTCATTCCCCCTCCCAGCACGGCACAACAGGACAGACCAGGACTACAGGAGCCGGCAGCGTTCGCGAAGGCGCTCCTTGAAATCCTGCTCGAGGTCGAGTTGGAGTCGCGCCAGGTCCTTGACCAGCGCCGCCCTGCGGTCGAGGGTGTATCGCCCGCTGCTGTCACCCTGATAACTTCGCCGGTAAACGTACAACTCGCCGAATTTTTGACACTGTTCGTACTCTTTGAACCGGCCATCGCTGTCCGGGTCGAATGCCGTGTCCCGCTCGATCCAGCTGCCCGTGTCGAGATCCGTTCCACACAACAGCACATCGACCAGCCGGCTGCCGAGCTTGACCCAGTGGCGGTTCTCGAAGACCCAATGCGCCCCGTCGACATTGCCGAACTGCCCGTCGACCGCTTCCCCGCCACCCACGACGAAGATGCCCGTCGGCCTGCTCTGGACACTCGCCGGCTTTTGCTCGTAGAACACATTGCACACCATCGCGGCGGCACGCGAAACGGCGCTGCAGTCACCGCTGTACTCGCCGTTGAGCAGCCTCTCCGGACCGACGCTTCTCTGCGTATACCGGAAGCCCAGTCCCTTGAGGTTGGCGACGAATCGCTTGATGAAGACGTCGTAGCCGAGGTGGGACCCGAGTCCAGCACACAGTGGTGCGTCCATGATGAAGCTCCGCCGGTCCTGGACCCAGGACGCCACATCTCCACCGCTCCCGACCTGGTCCGGCCAGGAAATTTCCCAGAGAACTTCATCCACAAGTTTTTGGCGACGATCCTCTGGGATCGCAGCAAATTTTGGGCAGCTTCCGAGTAGTTCGTCCGCAGCGCCCCAAAGGCCGACCTCGACCATTTCGATCTCCTGACAGCGTCGAGGGGCCGCCGGCTCGCGACCAGAGTGTCGAACGCAGCCACCTGCCAACCCGCCAACCACCGATCGAGCACCACTGCCGTGAGCACTGACCGAAGATTCTTCACCGCGGGCCACCTCGCCCGCTTCCGCCCACGCTCTCGGAAATCATCACGAGAACGCCTTCCATCAGCTACTCACTCCCATGAGGACCAAGCCAGCTGGTAGTGCCGATTTCGCGACTCGCTTACCCGGCGCAGCTCGCCGACGGGCAGTTCTGCCCACCCGGCGACGTGCCCGTTCGGGCCACGACACTCGGGCCGCCTTGCCGGCATGCCGGCGCGTCAGATCAGCCCTTCCCGCATCGCGAACGCCACGGCGTGCGCGCGGTTACGGAGCTGGAACCGGGCGATCACCGCGTGCAGGGCGTTCTTGATCGTTCGCTCGGAGTAAGCGAGCTTGTCCGCGATTTCCTTGATCTCCAGCCCCTCCGAGATGAGCCGCAAGACATCAATCTCCCGATCGGACATTCCGGACAACTGCAGTCCGCGCGGCTCCAGCACTTGCCGCTGCAACCTGGACACCTGGTCGAGCAGCCGGCCAAGCAGTTGCGGAGACAACACACCGTTGTTCTCCGCCGCCTGCGTGACCGCGCCGACGAGCCGTTCGGGCGTGGCGTCCTGCCTCAGCACGACACCGGAGACGCCGACCTCGATCGCGTTGAGCAGGGCCGTGTCGTCGATGACGGTAACCACGAGCACGACCTGGCGAGACCGCTGCGCGCGCAGCTCCCGGATCAGCTGCAGTGCGGCTTCCCCGGCCGTGTCCGCCACGAGCAGCACGACCGGCGACACGTTCTGCTCGGCCGGCTCGACCAGTCGCAACTCGGGCCGGGACCTGAGCTGGGCCTTCACCCCGAGTTCAGAAATCGGATCCAAACCTACGACTTGAGCTGAGATTCGTTCCCGCATACCACCCTCCGCAACTCTGAGTGATCATTTACTCGGAGTATCAGAGGGCCGCTCAGCAACCGCTCAACACGAGACACCGCGTTGAGCGGTTGGCAGGTAAGCAAAGAGTGCTCGGCAGGTGAACTCGACCCCGTCCAGCTGGGCAAGTACGCACCGTCATTGACTAGGGGCCGATTGGCCTAATTCCCTCACCCGGGTGATGGAATGGCCGTTGCCGGAGGTCGGGTCGCGGTGGGTCAGCCGAACAAGACGGTTCCGACCGCGATCACCTTGCCGATGGGCAGCGGGACCGGGTCGTTGCAGGTTTCCGCGACGTCACCCGCCCGCGCCGCGGGCACGCCGTTGATGAAGACCGTGGGACTTCCCGTGACGATCGACGCTTCGTTGGTGGGTGGCTCGGAGAAGGTTCCATCCGGTGGCAGGTGGGGCGGCTCGTTGATCGCCACGCTCCCGACCACCGCCGCCGGTCGCCCGTTGACGAGAACGTCAGGACTGCAGTCCACGCTGATCGCGCCGTCGAACGGCAACGGGGTGGGAACAGGCGTCGGCCCGGCCGGGCTCGGGACCAGGATGATGTGGGTGTCCACGGCCACGACCCGGTCGCCTAGCTTGGCGGCGGGAAATGTCATCACACGCTCCTCATGGGGTCAGCCCGAGCTGGTGACCGGGCCGACGACGGTCACCGACGGTGTGCAGGCCACCTGGGTATTGCGGCAGGTGACAGCGACCACCAGGTCCTGCCCCCCGGAGAAGACCCAGTTCGGCTGGACGGTTCGATCGCTGAAGCTCTCCAAGGCGAGCGAAAGCAGCAGTTCACCATTTCGCCGGATCACGATCGTCCCGGTGTCCCGTGCCGGATTCTGCAGGCGCACGGTGGCCGCGGTCAGCGTGGTCCCGGACGGGACCGGGTACGAGAACAACTGCGGGTCTCCACCCGAGGTCGGCCTGGCGCTGGTCAGGACCCGGATCGTGCGCGTCACCGTCGTGCCGCCTTGCCCTCCGCTGGTCGGTTGCGCTCCGGATGAGCCCGGAACCCCACCGCTGGAATTCGGCACGCTCTGCCCATCGCTTCCGGGCACTCCGGACGACGGCACGCTGGACGGCGCGGAGCTACTCGTCAGCAAGCTCACGGGCGGCGCCGACGACGGGGTACTCGGCAGGGCTGAGCGCGCGGTCGAGATCGGCGTGCTGGCCAGCACCGTGTTGAGCATGACGACCGCGGCGAGCAGGAGGCCGACCAGCATCGCGAGAGCCAGCAGCAAACCGCGGGGCAGCAACTGGCGCTGGACCATGATGCCGTTGAGCGGGATGGGGTCCTCGCCCTCCGGTAAAACTGTCGCCTGAAAGGCCAGCGTTTGGTCATTACCCTTCAAGAATGTTTTCTTGGGCCGGACCTTCAGTTTGACGAAGGTCGCGGTCCCCGGTTCCGCGATGACTGCGTCCGGGGTGATCCGGATGTCGAGTTTGTCGTCGGGATCAGCGGCGAGGACGTTCAGCCAGAGCGGTTGGTTGCCCAGGTTGTCGACGACAGCGGTGTGTTCCCCGGCCCGCCGCCCACGTGACGACCGCGGCACCAGTTCGGTGACGAGCGACGTGAACGGCTCGACCGTCACCGTGCCCTCTTCGACGACCGACCCCTCCGGGTCTTCCCGGGAAATCACCTGGACCGCGAAAGGGACCTCTCCAGCCGGCACCTCGGGTGAACGCGGCGGGGTGAAAACGAGATCGACCAGCTGTTCGGTGTCCGGCAGCAGGTTGACCGACGATGGCTCCACCCGCGTCCACCCGGCCGGCTCACCGATCACCACGATCCCGAACTGGTCGACCACCGGACCGGTGTTCCGCACGCGAACGCGACAGTGGGTGTCGCGACCCGGGCTTGCCGACGTCGCCGTCGCGGACACCACCACGCTCACGGCCATGGCCCCAGTCTGCCGAGTGGGAACTCATGCCTCCATGCTCAGTCAGTCCGTGTCCCGGACACGATCGGATGCCCAGACGGGCACTCGCTGTGCGCGCCGAGCTACGTTCAGCGGACGAAACACGCTTGTAATTCCCCACCTGATCTCGCCGCAACATCGCCCGCAAATGGCGTTACTAGCACAAACGGGCTAACCTTGTGGCCCAAGTTGTCCCCGCCTGACTGACGGTCCGTGCGTCGGTGCCGGCAACTCTCGCGACTGGTCAACCTATTCATAGGGGGCGGGCTGCCTGATCGTCACTCGACGACCAGCACCCGATTAGAGCGGAGACGTCGACATGGTCACGATATCGCCACACAGTGGTGCACAGAAGGGCAGTCACGAGAAGCCGGCCAACGCCCCGATCGGCTTCATACCCCCACAACAGGCCCCCGCCCTGCCCCGTGAGCGTCTGCTTCGCAGTATGGATCTGGCCGGCACCACCCGGATCGGCGCCATCATCGCACCCCCGGGCAGCGGGAAGACGACGCTGCTGGGGCAACTGGCCGGAACCCTGGACGTCGGCGTGGTGCCGGCACGGTTTTCCGCCTCCACAGCCGATCCGCCATGCGCCTTGCCTGCGGCGATGGCCGAGCAGTGGCAAACGCACCAGGGCGAACCAACCCCGCCGTCGGTGGATGCCGTACTGGCCACGGTCGCCTCAGCGGCATCAAAGCGGTTCGCGCTGTTCATCGACGACGCCGACCAGCTCGCGTCGGAGGACGACCTCCTGAGCCTCGTCACCTCAGCAACACCGAACCTGGTCGTCGTGCTGGCGTCCCGCACCGAAAAAATCCAGGAACTGGTTGCCAGCCGTAACATCGCGGTCACACGGCTCGGCTACGACGAACTACGGTTCACCCCTGCCGAAACCGCCGAGCTGCTCGCCCGGCCTTCGGGGCGCAGGCTGACTCCGGAGGCCGCCGAGCGCCTCTGCGAACGCACCGAGGGCTGGGCCGTCGCCTTGCGCATGTTCGACGCGGACACCCAGCAGCTGGACGAGATCGCACGCGAAGCGGCGGCGCACACCACGTGGAATGGCTCCCCCCGTCTCCAGCAGTATGTTCACGAGAAATTCATCGACGACCTCTCGCCACCCCAGCAGAAATTCCTCATCCGCTCCAGTTGCACAGGTTTGCTGGATGGGCAGCTGTGCGACGCGGTGCTCGGCACCGATCACGGAGCGGCGACTCTGCGGCAGTTCCGCGACAACCACCGGCTGATTTTCCCGTGCGACGGGTCCGGAACACGGTTTCGCTACCATTCGCTGTTACAGCACTACTGTGAGCAGCTCCTCACAGCACAGTTCCTGCCCGACGATGTCAGGCACCTTCATCGGCGAGCCGGAACCGAACTCGTCACGCGAGGCCACTGGGCTGAGGCATTCCGGGCATTCGCTCACGCCGAGGCTTGGGTCTCGGCGGCCGAAACTCTGTACGCCTCGAGGCGAACCTGGCCTGCTCTCCACGACTCCGCCCTCCTACCGGTGGCGTGGTTCACCGAAGACCCATGGGTCCACCTCGCCGACGCGCGGCGGCTGCGCGGCAACGGCCAATTCCGCGACGCGTGCGACGCCTACCGCGAGGCTGAAGCCCGGTTCACGGATTCACCGGCGCGGTGGCGGACGACTGTCGAGCGCGTCTCGCTGACCCGCTGGGTCGCGCCGGCCGATACGGAGGGCCTGGAGTCGGCCGATCACAAGGCCGACAACCAGTCTCGTTACCTCCGCCTCGCCATTGGAAAACGCCCAGCTCAGGCGCACGCGGACACGACGGCCGTCGGCGACCCGTACTGGCCACTCGTCCAAGGGATCGCGGCCGCCCTCGACGGCCGGGTCGCCCACGCGCACAGCCTGCTCCGTCCCCTCTGCGCCAACCAGGACCCCTTCGTCTCCATCGCCAGCCGGATCACCGTCGCGGTCATCGACTCAACCAGCGTCGAGCCTGCCGCGTCCACAGCCGACCTCGCCAGGTTGGCCGTCGAGGCGGAGGCCGCGGGGTGGCTCTGGCTCGCCCGTCTCGCGCACGCCGCGACGGCCCTCGCGGACATCCGCTACCTCGATGACGCGATCGCCATCCGCGCCGAGTGCCAGCAACTCGGTGACGAGTGGGGCAGCTTGCTCGCCGGCGTCGCGATCTGCATGGCCGCCTACCGCACGGGTGCCGACGTCGACCGCATCCTGCGGGAAACCATCGATCAGGCCCACCGGCTCAGCACGGTCACCCTGGAAACCTGGCTGCGTCTGCTTCTCACCGCGCAGCTCACGGCCCACAACGACCCCGGCGCGCTCTCCGAACTCGTCCACATCCAGCAACACATCGCCGATGTCCAGACGTCGAAGGCACCGGTGCTGACCGGTGAACTCATCACGGTGATGCACATCGACGACGAGAGCTCCGACTCGCGCGGCACAACCACTGCCCAGCACTCACCGAGTGTGGCGCCCGTGGATGTCGTCGAACTCCGTTGCTTCGGCAAGTACGAACTCCTCGTCGCCGGTCAGGTCCGCGACCTCGGCAAACTCCGGCAACAGCCGCGAACGCTGCTGTGGCTGCTGTCGATCCACGTCGGCAAACCCCTCCACCAAGAGGAGATCACCAACGTCCTCTGGCCGAATGTGACCTTCCGCGAGGCGAAGCACCGCCTCCACGTCGCGGTCTCCAGCATCCGGCGTGCGATCGACCCCTATCTGGAGCACACCCCCAGCATTCTGGTCCGAGATGGCCGTTCCTACCTTCTCAAGCTCCCGCCGAGCAGCAAGGTCGATCTCCTGACGTTCGAAACCTGCCTGCGCTCGTGGCGCTCCCGACAAAACACGATGGCCGTCGCGGAACAAAGCACCTTGCTGGACCAGGCTTTGACGGCGTACCGCGGAGAGTTGCTGGTCGAGTCCGGTCAGGCGGAATGGGTCCTGCCCGAGCGTGAGCGATTGCGCACCGAGGCGGCGAATGCCGCCGCCGCACTCGCCCGACTGCAACAGACCATCAACCCGAACCTGGCCATCGAAACCTGCCTGCTCGGCCTGCGCATCGACCAATACCACTACGGCTTGTGGCGTCTGCTGGCCGAGGCACACACACGCACTGGCAACGAAGCTGCCGCGCTTCGCGCCCGCCAGCAGTACATGGACCTCATCTCGACCTGACCGGGGCTCCTGCCTCGGCAGGCTCACTCCAGCGCGAAGAACTCGATCTCGGATATCGCCACGTCCTGCGTATGGTTCTGCGGCAAATAGATGTCTTCCACTTCTATCACAACCGAACGCACCAAGTCCGCCTTGTTCGTCTTCAGCGTTTGACCGTCGGGAGTGTCCGTCGGGTTGAGCAACACCGTTTGACTGTCCGAGAACGTCAGTTTCAGAATCTGCGGGCGTCCGTGATTGACGTAGTCGTCACTGGCACCCGAGTGCAGG
The DNA here is from genome assembly GCF_010550475.1 of Amycolatopsis sp. SID8362. Taxonomy (NCBI): domain Bacteria; kingdom Bacillati; phylum Actinomycetota; class Actinomycetes; order Pseudonocardiales; family Pseudonocardiaceae; genus Amycolatopsis; species Amycolatopsis sp. SID8362. The sequence goes on along the minus strand of NZ_JAAGNB010000735.1, from coordinate 70,859 downwards.
ATGAGATCACTGATGATGTAGTCGCCGCCGAAGGTGACCGTGAACGACGGGAGCTTGCTCTGCGTCGTGGGCGACACCCAATAGGTGTTCGAGAACTGGTCGGTGATGTTCTCGATCGGGTGCTGCGGTGTCGTGAACGAAGGGTCGTTGGCCGTAATGCTGGTCGGCCGCACCGGCTTCAGCGAAGGACGCACTTCCTGGAATATCTCCTGAACGGCGGAATTCACCGACCTCCGCACCGGCGGAAACGCCAGGTACACCAAAGTCAGCAAAATCACGATGATTCCCATCGCCGTGCGAAGCCGGCGAACCCCGACCGACATCCGCCATTTCCGGTGCCTCGCGGTCCCCTTTTGCCCCGGTCGCGTTCCAGCTGGGTGCTTCCGCCGGTTCCGGAAGAACCGCACAACTCGCTGCAACCACGTCGGGTCGACCTCTTCGGCATGGTCCAGCGACTCGCCACACCGGCTGCAGAACTTCCGCGTCGGGACGTTCCCCTCACCGCAGATGCCGCAGATCAAGTCGCCAGGGGCCAGTCGCCTGGTGGGCTTGGTCTTGTGAATCGTCCGTACCTGGCGCTGGACCGGCTGAGGGGCGACCTCCGGCAGCTCCTCCGCGCTCGACGTCGCATGCCCCTCGACCGGTTCGATCAGGGTGGCCGCGAGGTCCCGGCGCTCGTCGGCTTCCGGTCGACCGGCGTGCGGCACCGGCACCGCATCAGCCGACGGCACGGCCGCCGGCGACACGGACGGTGGCTGAAGATCGCCAGGCCGAATCGGCGGAGGCGGCGGTGGCTTCACCGCTTGCCCCGGCGGCGGAGGCAGCTTCCCCACGCCCGCGGCCGGCGGCGGCGGCGTTGACACTGCCGCCACCCCTTCCCCTGGCAGGGGTGGCGGCGGCACCTTCACCCCCGCCGGCGGAGGCGGAGGAGGCGGCGGCTTCACTGCTTCCTCTGACGTAGGAGGCGGCGGCATCGTCACCCCAGCCAGCGGTGGCGGCTTCACCGCGCCGCCAGGCGGAGGAGGCGGCGGCACCTTCACCCCCGCCAGCGGAGGCGGCTTCACCGCTCCCCCAAGCGGAGGAGGCGGTGGCGGCACCTTCACCCCCGCCGGCGATGGCGGCTTCACCGCGCCGCCAGGCGGAGGCGGTGGCGGCACCTTCACCCCCGCCGGCGGAGGCGGCTTCAGCGCTCCGCCAGGCGGAGGAGGCGGAGGTGGCAGCGGCATCTTCATTCCGGCAGACGGCGGCGGCGGTGGCGGCGGACCCGGTGGGGCAGGTGGCTTCGGTGCCCCAGGCGGCCTGGGCAGTCCAGGCGGTCCCGGCGGCTTCGATCCTGGCGCGGCCATGGCACCGCCGGGACCCGCGCCCCCTGGCTTCGCCGAGACGTCGACACTCGCTCCGCCGGCGTGCCCCGGAAGGTACATCCGCGCCGCGTCCTGGGTCCGTTGCCACCAGCCCCGAGACTGTTCTTCGGGCTCCGCCTCCTGGATTTCCTGGATGACCTCCGGCGGCACCTCGGTAGCGACCCTCTCGCCCGCCCACTCGAGGAACTTCCCGCAGTCGCCGCAGAACGCGTCGGCATCACCGTTGTTGTACCCGCAACTCCGGCAGACGATCACTTCGCCATCACCACCAACCTGTGCACGACATCAACCGGCTTGGCCGCACGGACGACGGCTTCGACGGCGTCCCGGGAAAACGTGGCCGGGTCGTTCGGCGTAACTCGCACCGTCACCCATCGCCGGAGGTCATCGGCGGCCGGGGGCGTCGGGCGCTGAGACCAGGCCGTGCCACCGCTCTCCTCGATTTCGATCCGCCCGTCCACGACCACGTCCAGATGCCGGCGCAGTCCGGTCACGGTGCCACGCATCCGATACAGTTCCACGGCTTCGGCGATCACCGAACGCTGGCTCGAGACCGGCCAGCTCTCGTCCAACACCACGCCGAACCAGCCGGCAAGCCACCGGACGAAGTCGTCGGGGGCCAAGCGCGGATCGAAATATGCCGGCAGGCAGTCGATGGTGCTGATGATGGGCACCAGCACCTCGTCGAGGCCGGCGGTCCAGCGTTCCAGGAACTGGTCCTCACGCAGCACCGCGGGGAGAAGCGTCATCAGCGGGTACGGGGACTGGACCCCCGGGATGGCAGCACGCATCTCAGGACTCCTCCACCCGGACCTGATGTTCGAAGGAGAACACCAGCCCGCCCTTGCCCACCAGGAGCTTGCCGGTCTCTTCACCCCGGCGCCGGGTCACCGGATTGGCCCCGAACATCCGCACGTCCTCGACCACGTCGACGCCCCGGACCCGCTGCAGAACGCCGAAAATCTCGGCGCGCAGGATCTTCCGGCCGAAGGGCCAGCCGCGTCCGTCTTCCCCACCGGTGATCGGGTTCAGGAACTCGTAGAGCGCGTTCTCCGCCTGTTCGGTGACGGCTTCCACATTGACCCGCGGGCGGGCCACCAGACGAGCCACCACGGTGACGCCCCGGTATTTCGGCGGTTCCACGATCACCTTGGTACCGACCAGGCGAACCTCTTCCAGCGCGGCGGAAATCCGCTCCAGGGTTTCCGGCGCCGGCACCAGATCTTCGAAATTGATACGCCCGTGATCGGCCGTCACCGCCGGAACCACCAGGACCTTCACCGCTCCCTGTTCGACATCGCCCTCACCGGCCGTGAGGCAGTGGATGCGTTTCACCTCGGGAGCGGCCTCCGTCGCGATCGCCTCGTAGTCCTCGGCGGTCACCGCACGGCTCCGGGTCCGCAGCATGATCGGTCCGCGAGCCTTCGCTTCGTCGAGGGTCTCGCCATCCGTTCCCCCCTGCGCGGGATGGAGGTTCTCCACCGCCGCCACGAACGGGATCGACGACTTCATGGTCGCGATCATTCCGGCGGCCACGTTCCCCGCGGCACCACCGCCGCACAGGTAACGCCGGACCCGGATCGTCGCGCCTCGCGGCGGCACCGCACCGCATTGGCGAACGCCGCCGTCCGGAAGCCGGATGACCGGCCCCAGCTCGACCTCACCCCCGACGGCATCGAGGATGAAGTGCCGATCATCCGGACCGCTCGCGGCGAAGTGCTCGACCTGGGTCCATTCCTGCCAGCCGTCCGCTGTGCTCACGTCGAGCTTCACGGGCTCGACGCCCCCCAGCACCGGCTTGCGGCGCACGCTCAGCCGTTGTCCCGGCACCCCCTCAGCTTCCCCGAGCACCTCGGATTCGATGATTTCGGCGTTGATGGCCAAGGCCGTCCCGCCCACGGTCGACACGCTCAGCTTGCGGACAACCGGAGACTCGCTGTACCCGGTTTGCCCTGGTAGCGGGTCGGTCACCCGGACCCGCAGCCACCCCGCGCGCCGTCCCTCGACAACACTCGCCTCGTGACCTTCGGGGAGGTGCACGACAAGCTGGCCGGGCTTGTTCAACCCCCCGGTCTCATCGGTCGTCACCGGGCAGGCAACCCACTCCGAGCCGTCCCACGCCTCCCAGGCCAGCGGCGGGTGCTTCGGGTTCACCCCGATCCCGCGGGTCTCCCCGACGTAGTCGATCCGCACCACGCAGCTCGGTGCGGGATCGCGCAGGCCGATCAGAAATTTGTCGCCCACCGCGGGCCGGTCCCCGAAGACCGGGAATTCCAAGCCGAGCTCGACCTTCTCGGTGTGATCGGCCGCCTTCTCGTCCACAGCGTACCGGCTCACCGCCGCGACCAGCGCCGTCGGGACGACGGTCAGGTCGCGCAGCGTGGAGAAAACCACGCTTCCTTCCCGGTCGGTCCGCACCGTCGAGGCCTTGGTGCCCGCCCGGACGACCATCGGGCCATTCGCGCGGGTGGTCAGCCAGAAGGTCACCTGGGCACGCGCCGGTGTCGGCGGAAGCAGTTTCAGTCCGAGCAGTTCCAGGAACTTGACATAGAGCCGATCGGGAACCCGGTTGAGCCGGTAGGACAGTTGCTCGACCATGAACGCGAACGTCTCGATCAAGGTGACACCCGGGTCGGAAATGTTGTGGTCAGTCCACTCCGGACACCGGCGCATGACGAACCTCTTGGCCTCGTCCACCAGCTCCTGGAACATCCTGTCGTCGAGCGACGGCGCGGGCAACGGCATGGCAGTCGCTCCTCTCACTCCGGAATGGAATAGAACGGGAACACCAGGTTACGGGGATCGTTGTCCCCGCGCAGGGAATACCCGATGTCGATCAGCAGCAGCGATTCGTCGTCCGGGCTCGGCTCGACCACGACCTCGCTGACGGTGGCGCGCGGTTCCCACCGGCGCAACGCCAGCCGGACCTCGCGCGCGATCGCACCGAGGACGTCCGGGCTCGCGCCGGCGAAGACGTAGTCACGCAGCCGGCAGCCGAACTCCGGGCGGAACGGGCGTTCCCCGGGGTAGGTCGACAGGACGATCGTCATCGCCTGCTCGACTTTCGCCTCGCCCCGCGCGACAGCGATGCCTCCGCTCGCGCTCACCCCGACAGGGAAGGACCAGCCCGAGCCGACGAAGTCGCCTTCCATGCCACCTCCCTAGTTCAACCTGATCTCGGTGCCCTTGATGGTCACGACCCCCATGCTTTCGATGGAGATCGAAGTCGTGGCTTTCAAAGTGAGGCGGGCCCCGCCGTCCACTGTCACCTCGCCCTCCGGGCCGGCCGAAACGGACACCACCCCATCGGTCGCGCCGATCGACAGGCGCCCGGCCGGCGACGCGCTGGTACCGGGCACCGGGTCGCACGTCAGCTTCGCCGTGCACTCCACCTGGTCGAAGGCGAGAGCGAGTTCACCGCCCTTCGACCCCAGATGGACTCCGGAAGCCGCGACTGGCTCGCTGTCCGGCGGTGGCGGCAGTTCGTCGTGGAAGATCAGCCCGTTGCCCGAACTGGAGACGAAGCCTCGCCGGACCACGTCGCCGACCGGCCCGGCTCCCTCGACCGGCGGACCGCCCAGGTCCCAACGGCTGTGGTTGTTCAGCAACCCGCCGAACACGTAGGGACGGCACGGATCGCCTTGTTCGAACGCGAGCAGCACCTCGTCCCCGACCTCCGGGAGGAAGCAGGAACCCGTCCGCTGGCCCGCACCGAACTGGACGACCGGGGCCCAGTCCGTCTCGAACGTCGGGGAGAGCCACGGCAACACGGCCTTCACCCGTCCCTTGCCGAGGGTATCGGTGCAGTTGCTGACGATTCCGCACACGACGCCGTCGATCCGCGACCGCGTGCGGGTGGTGGCCCGGCTCGTCAGCCCGAGCAGAGACCGGTCCTGCAGGCCGTTCGCGGCGAACGCCGTCCGATACCCGTGCTCGCTGTCGTCGAACACGTGCCGGGCGTGGGTGATCAGCCATCGGCACGCGAACTCCCGCTGCACGCCGGTCACTTCCAGCGCCACCCCGGGTTGAATCGCGGGGTTGCCGATGGCATCCCCTTCGGCTTCGGTGAAAGTACTGCCCACCTGTTTCGCGAGCCCTTGGGCGGCAGCGTCCACAGCGGACTGGATGGCTGTGCCATTCGCCAGCGGGCGATCGGACACGACGAACGCGGTCGTGCTGGGCTTGGGCCCGAGATACTGTCCCGGGGCCATGTCCGTCTCCACCGAGACGTCCAACTCGGTGGGCGTGAACTTGCTTCCGGTGGATGACGCGGTAGGCGCGCCCAGCGACGACTCCGGTTCCGGGAACTTTCCCGGAACGGCGACGGCCCGCGCGGCCAGCGGGTCCCAGGCCCGGACCTCGACGCCGGCAGGCAGGTTCCCGGCGGTCATCCGGGGCCGGAACGCCAGCAGGTCATGGGGGAACGTCGCCTCGACCGGCTCCGGATGAGCCGGCTCCTTCACCGTCGAAGCCGGCCGGAAGTAGAAGGTTCCAGTTGTCGCGATGCCGAATTCGTACCCGATCTCGTTCGCGCGGTCGGTCAGGAAATCCCAGTCGGTCTGGTTGACCTGAGCGAGGTACTCGAACGTCGTGGTGGTCGGAGGGATCAGGCCGGGCTCGAGGCCCGCTTCCACGGCGATCTCACGGGCCACGTCGGCATCGGTCATGTTGACGAACGTCCGGGTACGGCGAGCCCGTTGCAGCCGGTGCGTCTTCGTGTAGCCGCGGACGACGGTGGTGATCGACAAGCCGTACAGCAGGCCCTCGATCGAGGTGACCTCACCGGTGATCAGCATCCGCGGCTCGGACTCCGCCACCGAGCTGCCCCAAACCTCGATGGTGGTGCCCATGGAGATCCCGGCTCGCGACAGCGTTTCGCCGTCGCGGTCGTCGAGGGTGATCTCGAACATGCCCGGAAGCTGCGCGTCGAGGTCGACGACGGTCCGCACGACCCGCGAACTGACCCGCGCGGGCAGCGCCGAACCGCCGGCCCCGACCACGATCTTCGCCCGGACGGTGGGTGGGGTCATACCCAGCGGCGTCTGCGTTTCGGTCATGGCGCGCTCTTCTCTCGCAGTTCGTCCGGGCCGGGCAGCAACAGCCGTCGGCCCGAGCTCAGCCGCAGCGGATCGTCGACCCCGTTGGCTTCGGCGATGGCGCGCCAGTTCCGCGGACTGCCGTAGGTGGTTTGCGCGATGCGCGGCAGGTTGTCCTCGGCGACCACGGTGTGCTGCGCCCGGCCGGGAAGGCCGCCGGAAGTCGGGTTCATCGGCGGAAGCTCGTCCAGGTATTCCTTCAACGTCATGTTCGCGGAAATTTGCACCGGCTGCCCACCAGCCAGAAATCGTTCATAATTCAACGTGAGCGAAGACAGAAGAACTTTGTAATGCAAGCCCTTGGAACTACCCCAGGAAAGCTCCAACACCGGCAACATAAAGGTCCTGACAGTGGAACCACTCGACTTGTCATCCAGCGGCCTGAGCCAGACAAGTAACTGGTCGGTCATTTTTTTTGCATCACTACCGGCAAAAATCACCTTGTCGAGAGTGATGTCGAGTTGCGAAGCTCGCGTCAATGCCTCCTGAAAGCTTGCCCCCTGAACCCCTCCGGTAGAGTTGAAGTTCGCCTGAGTGATCCGCACGGTTTCGGGATTGAACTGGAACTGAACTGTCTCGCTACCGCCCACGAGCTGCTTCAGTTTGGCGCGCATGACCGGCGCCGACGACTGAATGGCCATGGCCACCTCCTCAGAAGAATCCCTCGTGGGTCAACTCAAGCGTCTCGATCGCCACGTTGTTGTCCTTCGCCGACAGTGTGGGACCGGTCCAGGCCGTCGGGTACACGCCGATCAGCGACCACGTCATCACTGTCTGGCCGGCGCCGTCCAGCAACGTGATCCTCGCTGTTCCGCCTCGATACGGCTCAGCCGAGGTGTTGTCGAGCCAGTTCTCGAAGGTCGACCGCAGCCACTCCTGCACGGTTTTGGAACTTGTGGCGTCCATCGCTCGTTCCAGCGTGATCGGCGTGAAGGAGATCTCACCAGGCAACACTTCGTCGTAGAAGGCATTACCCCGCTCACGCAGCATGAACGGTTTGCACTTGACGGCCAGCCCCTTGCATGAAGCCCACTGCCCCAGGTTGAGGCCGTCGATCTCGACGACGAAGCGCATGGCGAGCCCGAGGCGCTTGTTGGTCAGCGCTGTCGTCATTCAGTGCCACCTCCTTGAGTGATCCGAGGAGCGAATTCCGCGATCAGGCCCCACTGCTGCCCGCGCCTCCACCCGCGCTGGTTTCGTCGTCCAGGAACCCGGAGTGAGCCAGTTGCAGCGTCTCCATCGCGACCCGGGACTGCCCGCCGGCGTTGAGCTCCGTGATCGACCATCCGATGGGAAAGAACTGCTTGAGCGTCCACGTCACGACCGGCTTGTTCTGCCAGTCGACCAACTGGACGGCGCCGCTGAGCGGCTGCTCGCCCCGCGACGTGCTGACCAGCCATTTTTGCACAGTCGAAGAATCCGCGCATGCCGCACGGCTGAGTTTGATGTGTTCGTACTTGGTGTTCCCCGGATGGATCCACACCGCGTTCCCGGTGTCGCCGGCTCGGTATTCGCATGGCGACCACGTCACCGACAGGCCACTGGCCGACGCCCAGCTGCCCAGGTCGTAATTGCCGTGTTCGATTTTCACGACGAAGTGGTGGGCGAGGCTGGATGCGTGCGGAGTCGCCGCCGTCGTACTGGACATGTGCTCTCCTCACCGAAAGTCCGTCAAGGTGCCTGACCGTTCCCGGTCTATCAGGAGCCCCAGCCGAAAGCGGCGGTGGAGCCGCTCGTAAAGCCGGTCGGCGATCTCCTCGAGGTCGTCGTAGGAATCCAGGTCGACCCATCGCCGCGGAGGCTTTTCAGCCAGCCTTCCGACAAGCGCCTCCCAGTGCACCGGCTCCTCGGCTGCCGGTATCGGTCCGACCGCCGGCGACGACGCACCGCCAGCTTCCGGAACGGCGGTTTCCCTCAGCGTGAGGGAGCGCAGTGCTTCGGCCAGCCGCTCTGAATTTTGAGAAACCCCGGGCTGTGCGACGAACGTCGAAGAAAAGTCGGCGCTGATCGGTTCCGGCGTGGTCGAGAGTCGCACCGCGGTATCCGCCACATCTCCGAATTCCACGGCCCGTTGCAGCCCGGCCGCCACCCCTCCGGCCGCGACCAGCTCCGGCACCTCGGCAAGCTGCCGGTGACGGTGTACCAAGGGCGCCGAACCGCCGAACGATTGCTCGACGGCGATCGCTTCGTCCTCGATCAGCCTTCCCGCCGTGGTGCCCTCGGCGGGCAACGCCGCCCCATAGGTACGTTGATGCACCACGTGGGCGAGTTCGTGCGCCAGGAGCGGCGCCGCAGATCCCTCCAGCGCGCCTGCCTCGTCCGGGATGTACACCTCGCCTTTTTCGGTGTACCCGCGGGCACCGAGCCGGCGAGCCTGTGCGGTGACCTCGGGACCACGCCACACCCGGATGTCGCCGACGTCCACCCGGCTCAGCTGACGGAACCGGTCGAGCACTGGACGCGGCGCCGGTTGGTGATACCTGCCCACCGGTTCGACTCGGCCCTTCGCGCTTCCTGGCCCACCAGCCGTTTGTGGAACAACCCGACTTTCCCCCGATCGCGCACCGCGATCCTCGGCCAGTTGTCCCACAACAGCACCCGGATCCTCCGACGACCGGCCATGCCAGCGCAGCGGGCCGTCGCCAGGCCGCGCTGTCGAGGCGGTCTCCCGCAAGGATGCCGCCAGGCGGTGGCTGCTCCCCTGCTCAGCGAAGTCGACGGGCACCCTGCCGGTCTCCGGCCGACTTGGCTCGGTCGCACCGAGATCCTCCACGACGTCCGCCTGCTCCGGCTCGTGCGAGTTCGCCACCGACGCCCGGGACGCTCGCCGAATCAGGGGAGCCGTTCCCGGGTCCACCGTGGATGGCACCTCAGGCCGCGGAGAGTGCCCTGCCTCACTGGGGACGGAACCGGAATGGTGCGGCGGCAGGAGGAGGGGCGTCTCCTCCTGCCGCCGACTCGGTTCGCCAATGGCGAAGTCACGATCGAGCACGCCGCCTGATGGCGAACGCCCCGACGGCAACCCCTCGGCCCGCACCACGCCGGTCTCGGGTGCAGGCGCCTGCGGCCTAGCGATTTCGGCCGGCACCGCCGGCTCCGGCGGGACGCTCACGGCGGCCGGGCGCGAAACCCGGCCGCCACTGTCGTCTTTTCCGCTGCGAGCCGGCACCGGGCCGTGCCCAGCTGGAGGCTCCGTCGTGACACCCGCTGGCCCAGCGTCGGCAACCTCTTGCACTTGGGTGAGCGGATCACCCTCCGCAGCCACCACCACATCACGAGAAGCCCGCTCCGCCGCGACAATGGGCAGCGTGCCAGTCTCCGGCCGGCTTGACTCGACGTCCGCCTGCTCCTCCGACTCGTGCGAGCTCGCCACCGACGCCCGGGAAGCTCGCCGAATCAAGGGAGCCGTTCCCAGGTCCACCGTGGATGGCACCTCAGGCCGCGGAGAGTGCCCTGCCTCACCAGGGACGGAACCGGAATGGTGCGGCTCACGGTCGAGCACGCCGTCTGATGGCGAACGCCCCGACGGCAATCCCTCGGCCCGCGCCACGGCGGTCCCGGGTGCAGGCGCCGGCGGCCTCGGGATTTCGGCCGGCAGTGACGGCTCCACTGGGATGCTCACAGCGTCCGGGCGGGAAACCTGGCCGACACTTTCGTCTATTCTGCTGCGAGCCGGCACCGGGTGGCGCACGGTTGAGGGTTCCGTCGTGACATCCGGTGGCCCACTGTCGGCAACCTCTTGCACTTGGGTGAGCGGATCACCCTCCGGAGCCACCACCACATCACGAGAAGCCCGCTCCACCGCGAGGTGGGCCTGCGCGCCCTCTGGCTCTCCGGCGCCTTCCGCCGGCTGCTCAGGTACGGTCCCTGCGTCAGCTGACGCAGCTCCTTCGTCGCCGATGCGACGACCCCGCAACCCATATCCGAGCCGCCGGCTCTCCGCCAGGTTCGCCCGCCGTCGAAGCTGCGGCTCAGCCTCCACGGTCAGGGGGGCCGCGACCGGAGCTGCCGGGGGCGGCGAGGCAGGCACCTCGGGCTCACGCTCAGGGGTCTGCCAATGCGGCCGGGCAGACCAATCGACGCCCAGTTCCTCGTCCCGCCTCAAAGTCAACTGGCGCAGCCACGGGTCCGGCCGGTACGGCCTCGCCGCTACGCGCGCCGCGAACACGAACGGCTCGACCGCCCGATTGAAGCCGGCGGCCCGGCCCCGGTCCGGTTCGCGGACCACCGCAACACGCCGCCGTTCCACGTGCGGCAGCTCGTTCACCGCGCCCGCGCTCACCTCGTCTTCGACGTCGGGGGCGATCCCCCGCACCGTCGAGGTCAAGCCTGTGACTTGCCCGCGTGGCCGCTCGGCGGCGTCGAAGCGCGCAGGGACATGTCGGAGAAGACCGGCTTCCGGCCCCGCGGCCAGCGCGTCCCACGAGTCGTCAACAGTTGTCGGCGGGGCCAGCAACGTCTGCGGGAGCGGGGGCACCCGCGTCCAGGCCCGGCTCCGGACCCGTTCGCCAGGCGACCCCCCAGGTGCCTCCTGACGAACCGCCTCGGCCGTGGCGCTTCCCCTGCGACGAAAAGGCCACCGCATCGAACTACCTCCGACAGTTCAGGACGGGACTTGCCGGTCGACGTCTGGCCGGTGTCTCCGTCATTCGCCGCCGAGCTCCGTGTTGATCTTTCCGACTTCGTCGATGACCTGCCGTCGCGAACGGTGGTCGAGCCCGGCGATCTCGGCGAATGACCAATGCAAGTAGTAGCCGAGATACACGATCTCCTCCCACAGACGTTCCGCGCGACAGGTCAGGATTCCCCCGGCGCATCACCCGCCACGTCGATCACGAACTCGTGACTGCACGACGGGCACCGCACATCCACTTCCGTGTTTCCCGCCTGGTTGATCCGCCGGTACAGATCCTGCAGAAACGCCATGTCGGACGCGAACAGGTTCTCGATGACGAACGGATCCACCGGCGAAACCGAACCGAGCGACGTCACCGTCGAGGCGAGCAAGTAGACCGACAGGTACGCGGAATTCTGCTGCACCTTCGGCTGCTGCTGCGCGGAAAGTTCATCCTTGGCGGTGGCCAGCCGCATCGCACCGGTACGGTGCAACGCGCCCTGCTCGTCGACGTATCCGCGCGGCAGCACGAACGGATACTCCGTGCGGATAACGGCATCCGAACCACCCGTACCCGGCAAGGCCGCCGCAGTCGTCATCACGCGCTCCGCGGTCACACGCGGACGCCGGGCGAGAAGTGGATGCTGTCGCACTTCAGGACGACCGACATCTTCACCGTCTCACTCGATCCGGCCTTCAGCCCATCCACATCGAGCTTGGACGGCCAAGCGTTCTCCAGGTGATACGTGGCCTTGGTGTTTCCTGCCGAGTCCTGCAACAAGAGGGAGCACGACTTCCGCGCCGACGGGCTTTTCTCCTGCACGAGCTGGTGCCACATCCACAGACTGGAATCCTGGTCAAGACCTCGCTTCAGGCTGACCTCGCAAGGCTTCGTCTTTCCATAAAGCTTGGCCAGCGATATCCCCGACTTTGTCGCAGATACGTATTCAGCCTCCTCCACCTCCATTTTGATCCCACTGAGCTCGGAGAACGCGATATTGGTGCTGTCACCAGCAAGGCCCGTCACACTGATCACGAACCGGGCGGCGCTGATCGCCGCGTGCGCGCTGTTACCGTTCATACTCGTCATGCCATCACCTTTTCAACGATTACCTATTTATTCTTCGAGCGCCGCACCCTGGGCGAACTGTGAAATCCTGAACACGACGAACTCCGCCGGCTTCACCGGGGCGATGCCGATTTCGACGTACAGCATTCCGGTATCACGACTCTCCGGCGGGTTGTTCTCCCCGTCACATTTGACAAAGAAAGCTTCTTCCGGCGTACGCCCGATCAAGGCCCCACTCCGCCAGACCTGCCGCAGGAACATCGTGATCGTTCGCGTGACGGATTCCCACAGGTACTCGTCATTGGGTTCGAAGACCACCCAGTTGGTGCCCATGAGGATCGACTTCTCGACAAAGTTGAACAGGCGGCGCACGTTCACGTACCGCCACAACGGGTCACTGGCCAGGGTGCGCGCGCCCCACACCCGGATCCCCTGCCCCGGGAACGACCTGATGCAGTTCACCCCGATCGGGTTGAGCAGGTCCTGTTCCCCCTTGGTGATCTTCGTTTCGGGCGCGATCACACCACGGGTCACCTCGTTCGCCGGCGCCTTGTGCACTCCCCTGCTGTCATCGCTGCGCGCCCACACGCCGGCGACGTGCCCACTGGGCGGCACACTGAGCGGTGCGCCACTCTCCGGGTCCATGACCCGTAGCCACGGCCAGTACAGAGCCGCGTATTTCGAGTCGTACCCGGCCAGCTCCGTGCGCCACTCGGCGACTTGCTGCGCCCCCAGGCTCGGCGGAGGATCGAGTACCGCTACCCGGTCAGCCATCAGCTCGCAGTGAGCGATCATGGCGAGCTGGACAGCTTTGACCCCGTCTTCGTCCACCAGCCCGCGCTGGTAGGCGGACATGAGGTCGGGCACGCACAGCATCGTGATGTCCTCGATCATCTCGAGCCCGCTGAAGCCCGTGCGATCGGCGGTGTCCCCGATGTAGGCCTTGCTGCCCAGTGACCGCCGTGCGGGCAGGTTCCCCCCGGCCAGCTGGATCTGGCTCCCGGGTTTGGGCGCCGACAGCCGCTCGCCTTTGGTCTCGACCAGTTCGATGAGCTTCGACTGCTTCGCCAGCACGGTGGCGACGTTGGCCGCCCCACGACGCGTGGTGAGGTTGTCGAACGTCTCTTCGGTCTTCCCGTCGCGCTGAACCTCGATCTTGAACGCGTCGGCCGCCTTCTCGGTGGCTTCGCCCACCTTGACCGTGAGCCGGTCCCCGGAGGAACCACTGGTCACCGCCCGGACGGCGAACGACGCTTTGCCCTCATGCTCGGCGGACGGGATCTCCGCGGCCGCGTGCGCCTCGGTGGCCGTGCCGTCGCCGCCCGGCAACCGGACGATGTAGGCCGATCCGCCACCGTTCAGGAAATAACCGTAGACCGAATGCGGCAGATAACCGTGCTCGAGGAAGCCGCCGAACGCCCTGGTGAACTGGGTCCAGTTCGTGACGAGTGTCGGCTCGTTCACCGGGCCCTTCTCGGTGAATCCCACGAAACCAGCGACCGCGGTTCCGACCCCCTCGATAGGCCGTGACCCGGAGGAGACTTCCTCCACGTACACACCTGGTGACAAGTAGTTGGGCATCGTCACTCCCAGATGACATGAGTTGGCGCTCCGGACCCGGTCGAGCATTGCAGCCGTCGCGGCCTCGCGAGACGATCACGCGAACATTTACAAGGACAGATCGGGCTGCCCCTGCGGACATCGCTTTCCGTCCGCGGCTGTGCCCGCGCGTATCTCCTGGAGTGCTCCGGCGCCGCCCAGACTAGGCGGTATGATTGACGAGGCCGATGCGTCCGTGGCAGCGTGGCTGAAAGGCGGCCTGCCGTCTGACTCCGTGATCTCGTTCGACCCGCCTGCCCCGCGCGAAGGCTCTGTCGTCAACCTGTTTCTGTATCGGATCGATTCCGAGGCACCCACCCTGCAGGCCGCAGTGGTGCGGATGCGGGACCGCGACGGCAAGGTGACGAGCACGCGGCTGCCGATCCAACGGTACCGGCTTTCCTACCTCATCACCGCCTGGTCCGAGGACTGCCGGACCGAACACCGTCTGCTCGGCTCCGCTCTGCGCCGGCACGCCCAAGCGCCGGTCCTGCCCAAGGAATGCCTGCACGGCTTCCTGACCGAGTTCGACGAAGCGATTCCGCTGAACATGGCGTCGAACGCGGAGGCGCCGCCACTGCACATCTGGACCGAGCTCGGCCTCGCCGTGCGCCCGTCACTCGTCCTGAGTTTCGTCGTCCCGGTGATGCCGGCGGCGGCACCACTGGCCACTCCCAAGGTGACGAGCGTGGACCTCCGTTCCACACCGTCCTTGGACCCCAGTTCCGCCTCGTCCTGACCCCTTAGAGGTCTTCGTGCGCCTTCGTTCGAGCATCGGCCCGTCGCCACGAGCGGCGCGCTGACCATGGCTACAGCCGCCGCACCCCTCGTCCGGCAAGGTCGTCTACGGCGATTTCCGCCACACCGGCAACACTGCGCTTCAACGCCTACACGGTGCGCCATGGCTTTGATCTTTATCCAGCAACTGATTCGTCTTCACGGTGCCCAGTCCGACAATGAATGCCCATCGTTGATCGGGTCCCTCTCCGCACGAGCGATCGCGCAGGCAAGCTCACCTATGGCCTCCTGAACTTCCCCAAGAGAAATGTCATACCCTCGACGATGCGCCTCGCCGACCACCGCCTCGATTTCGCTCAGACACTGATGAGCATGGCCACTCTTCGCCGGGGCCACCCGGTCACGAACGTCGCCCGCGATCATGGCTACGTCGGTGTTGGCCAAGGGCGGAATGTACCCCCGGAGCTGCCCCGCCTTGAACAGCTCGTCACTCCGGTGCTTGACATAAGCGTCGGCCCACCGGTCAGGAAAGAGGCGAACAAGCCGGGGCGCGACCAGTGCCGCAGCGTGGACATCCCTGGTAGCAGGGGAAGGAACCAGGATGGATTTCACGATCAGTTCCCGGAAGAGATTCGGATTTCGCGCGATCTGTTCAACTTCTTGCTGCGACCTCCCCGCGAAGAAGCGCCGCAAGGCATTCCCCGATGTCGAGTTCGACCGAGCGTTGTCCATAGCTCCCCTACCCGATAAGTGCACCGTGAGCAAACAAAGTCACGCCGCTCACCGTGCGACGAATTATCCCGGATAATAGCACGGAATCGACCGGACCAGAATCAGCTACAACCCCACACTGGCGCGCAGTTCCTCATGTCCGGAAGCCTGCCTGCCCGCCCCCGCCACAGCATCCGAAGGCACTCGCAGCTGCCCATTTGACTCGTCGCCACGTGGACGGAATCGGCACCGGATGTGAGTCTTGATCGTGGCCTCGGCATCGGTCAACGTCAGCCCTTCGGTACGCACCCGTAGGCGGATCTCCACCGCCGGCCGGGCGGCGAGCCTGTCTCCCCGCAGTGGTCGACGTCTCGATGCCACTTCGGGCCGTTCAGCACGGGCGGGCGACCGACGCTCAAGTTACACGCGTCCACAATGCAGCGGCGACCGCGGACGTGTCGGGCAGCAGCCCACTTTCCGCCAAGACATTGGCCACGCTCGCCCAAAGAGGCATCACAGACCCGCCGCCGCTGCCCGAAAGGGCACTGATTGCTTCCCGTCTGAGTGCCGGTGGGCAACTTCGGTGCACTCGCCGGGCCGTACCGGTCGTCATGTTTGACGTCAGCAGGCCCTGCCGAGCTGCGGCACTGCTCGCTATCCCTCATCGGCCGAGATGGCCGTGGCGTCGCAGATCCGTTGCGTCAAACCACATTCGCTGCAGGTTCCCAGAACAATATGGAAGAGCAGAGTGATACCCTTGAATGTTATACTTGTAAGGCCCGCCCGGACGGGCGAGCCTCCAACATGGGGACTAAATCCTTGCGGGTATTCGTAAGAGGTGTTCTCCCGGTGATTGCCGACATCGAAGCGTTTGCCGATCTCTTCGCGCGACTCGAGGAGGTCCAGGCCGATCTGTGCACATGCTCCACCGTCGCCGATATGCGGACAGTTGTGGCGTTGAACAACAGCAACAGCCTGGACCAGTTCGACGCGCTTGTCGCGACGGTATCGGCCGGGGAAGACGAGGGAACTTACCTCGAAGATCTCCGGGCCGCACTCACAGCCGTCCCCTACGGAGAAGTATTCGCCCGACCCGTTGCCGCGGGCTCTGACGAGTGGCTTTGGGCACCCACGCGCGACACCCCGACCACCGACTGGCAGCCGTTCGACACGATGGCCGCGCCGTCAGTCGCGGATGACGAAGCCGCGGCCGAAGTATCAGTCATGGACGAATCCAACGCCATCTACGTCCGCGTCCTGGTCGAACTGAGCAATCCGAGTCCAGAAGAGGCCAACCAAGCATGGGAGGCCATCTGGACCAAAGTCTCCCACCGAGCGGCCTCGTGGACGCCCGACGCCGCCGACGAGATACAACGGGCAGTCGTCGACGACTTCTATCAGAGCCTTGCCGAGGAGGACGCCAGCGTCGACGAAGTGATAGCCAAACTCAATGATCTCGCAGCGACCATCCGCGCCATCGCCACCAAGTGACACACTAGCTGGCGAACGCACGCTATATTCATCCAAGAGGATATTGTCATGGGAAACTCGTGCTCGTTCAAATCAGAAATGTTGCCTCAGGTCGACCTCTGCAGAGCGGAACTCGCAACTAATCCCTATTCAGAGAAAGTCATCGACAATGCGAACAAAATACTCACACTAGCGCGGCGCGAAGCTGCGTCATATGGACCCTGTGATATAAAAGACAATCTCACCAATGCGGCAAACTCTCTGGAGACTTCCATCAAATTGCTCAAGGAGCGCAATCGCAACCTGGCTACGCAAAATCAGTCGCGTTCCGATCCCGACCAGAACGCGTCCGCTGCCGCGAATCTCTCGGGACAAATTTTCCCGGGGATCGCACACGAGGCTTTCAGAAATGCGGCACTGAATTTGTACAACACTGCGACATCCCTGAACGCCTTCACGGATCCGGAGGAACTTACCGACCTGACCGAGGCGATAAAAGCCGTTGCAAAATTGGGCGGGGAAAAAGCCAAGCGCCACCCGTCTGATACTGAACGAACCGACATTTCCCGTAGTCTGACCCGTGGGGACGTGGTCAAGGAGGCCGCCCGCCTCAAATACAATGTAGCTGATGTACGACTGCATGACGACATGGCCGAGGCCGCTATTCAATACCCCCTCGATACGAACATGACGAACCTTGGCGTCCATGCCGATCAGCGTATAACCTGAATGGCACCTCGGGTCGTGAGGGACGGAAGCGAAGACCCTGCTGGCCGTGGCGCCTCGCCTAGCGCCTCCCGCTCAACTCCGGCAACGACCCGGACCTGCAGACTTTCATCAAGGAGCAGACAGCCCCTTGTCATGTCCGCGTGCACAGCAGTTCACCGGTGCGACGGGCTCGATGTGGCCAGGAAGCCGCGGACACCTCGCGGGATGCGCGAAGTCTGGATCGGCGGCGGTGACGCCGCCGCGGCCCGGACGGTGCGGGAAGTCTGTGAATCAGATGATCCAGCTGAAATTCTCCCGAAGCTTGCCGCCGATGGTTTCGTCGACGAGTTCGAGTTGGGCGGCGAAAGCGTCAGCGTTACGGCCGGCGGTGTCGTCGAGTGCCTGGCGATAGACGGGGATGGTGTTGATGAGCTCCAAGATCATGTCGAAATCGCCGATGTTGTCACGAAGCAGCTGAAACAACTGCTCAATCTCGTCTTGGCCGGCGTGGTAGGCGATCACGCGTACACGCTGCCAAGGGCCGAGCCAGCCGCTATTGGCGTAGAGGGTCTGGCGCGTCTGGTCGGGCAGGGCGTCGACATCGGCTTCGGTCTGCAGGGTGTCGCCGGATGTCAGCAGGGTCCAGAGATGCTGGTCGATCAGTTCACGCAACACCACGCGCCCCAGCAATCCCACCTGCACCGCCACCTCGGAGTAGCCGAACAGTTCCCAGAACTGCGCGGGATTCTGTTGCGCGGCGGCGTCCAGGGCCTCGCCGTATCCCGGTTTCGTCACCAGGTGATCCAGCACACCCTCCACCTCCCCCGCCTCCTTACCCCTGACCCCTAGCAGTACGAACACCGAGTACAGATCACCGCTCCGCACAGACTGGTAGACGTCTTCAGCCACCCGCGAGTCAGGCGTCAGCCACTTGGCACTACCCAGCCGAGTGCGAGCCGCGAATTCTTGACCAGCCTGCACCGTGCCAAACCTCGTCTTAAAACGACGCCCTATCGCATCCTTTAATCTGAATGCGATGTCTTCATCAAACTTGTCTACCTCGTGAACCAGGCGATCCTCGTCACCAACACAGGCTCGATCGAGGGCGTCGCCGTACCAGGGCACCTTGGTCAGCCATTCCATGATCGCATCCAGCCGGGGGATGTTCGAGGCCAATTGTCCGACCATTTGATCCAGTTCGCCTTGCTCAGCGTAGATTTTGATCCACCGCGCACGCAGCCAGCTTGAGATCCGGTTATCGTTGATCAGCAGGCTCATCGTCGCTTGCGGAAGACGGTCGACGTAGGCTTCCGCCTCGGCGATTGCCACCAGGTCGGCGGGCTGTTTCGAGATCCGGCGCACCACGTACGCTGTGGGACTATCGTCTGGATTGACGGGGACTACTCCCGCCAAGTCCGCCGCAGCAGAGGAAGTGGCGAGATTCCGCCGGGGCGGTATTCCTTCAAACTGCGCCCTGGTGAAGTCGTATTCCGTATCGACGTGCAGATCGGGTTTCCCAGAGTCATTGTGTGAATTCCCACGCCGGCTACCGAGCAAGCCTCTCACCGGAATAGTGGGAGCCTCGCCGAGGCAGGCGACCAGAGCGATGTCCTCCACCCAGTCCGGTGACAGGCGGCCGAGGACACCCGAGCAGATGTGCCGTCGCATCCCCTCGCAGCTGGGCTCCATCACCTTCCGAGGAAAGGCATGCTCCTGGGTTGTCCCGTCCAGGCAGATGTGCTTACCCGCCTCGTCGCAGAGTCTCGTCGCCCCATGGGGGTTATCGTGCCCGCACATCCGGATACCGTCCGGGAGGTTGGTACCCACCCACAGAATCTCCACGCCGCTGTCGCCAGCCAGCGCAGTCCACTTGGCGACAAATTCGTCATCCTGCCGTCCCAGCTGGTAATTCCTGATCGGTCCGGTGATCTTCCTGCCCGGCTGCCCGGCCCCATCGAGCAGCGCGAACAACGCGATGTTCGAGCTCAGCGCCACGGTGTCTGCGGTGTATGTCCTGACCGTCTGGCCGATGGGAACAAAAGTGAGATCCTCGTCAGGAGCCCAGCCATGCCCCTTCACGATGATAGTCATCCGTGCTGCCCTCCTGGACGCTTCGCAGTCCCGGCCCAAGCCAACCTGGTCCAGCTTCCGCCCATAGCGGTGGGTCGGACGTGTCCGAAAGGGACACGTCACGGACACAATCAACTGCCCATGCATCGCTGAAGCGCCTACTGGTTGCGCGCCGCACCGAGTCACCGGCCGGACCCGTGATCATCCGGTCATCCAGATGAAAGTTCACCCAGAATCTTGCCGGTTGGCGGCGACCATGAACAATCTTCGCCGCTGCCGTGCAGGTCCAGCCCTGCTCCACGATCAGCCGGGCCAGTCGCAGCCGGGTGCATGGGGCAAGGGTGGCGTTAGGGTGAGACACGAAGGCCTCCGGACAGGTGATGTGGTTCCTCGACAGCTCCACTTCACATCCGGAGGCCTTCACCTGTCAGCACGACAGGCCGCCACTGATCACCTCAACTCGGGACAACGTCCCTGGACATCACACCAGGTCTCAACCGCCGACGGCCTTGTGATCGGCGATGTACATCACCCCGAGTTCGTCCTTATACGACGAGGTCAGACAAGATTGATCCAAGGATCAATCTCCCAACTGTCAACCTGGAACGTATTAGCGATCTCTTTCGCCGCAGCAAGTGCTTGGCGAAGCACCTTCACCTGATCTTGACGAGTGAGATTCGCAAGGTTTGCCAAGCGCACTTGGTAGTTTTTCCGCCACTTTGTAACGGCAGAATCCAACGCTTCCTCTTTTTCCTTCCCGGACTCTCCTTTGCCACCCTTGCGTATTCCACTGGTCTTCTGGACTACATCAACACCTCCAATCATCGCCAAGCCGCCAAGTGGATTCAAGCTGTGCTCCGGCTTCCAGGTAACGTTGTACTGCCATTCGACGAGCGCTTGCGCCAGCGTAAGACTCTTCGTTTCATACTCAGGCTTATCTGACTTGCGCGTGAGGCGCAGCGCGAAAGTTGGCGTCTTCTTTACTCGGGTCTGACGCGCCTCGAAGAACTGCTGCACCTGCCGCTGCGGAGCCTGCTGCTGCGGCGGCTGGTGCCGCTGCGGCGGCTGCTGGGGCTGGGGCTGGGGCTGGGGCTGGGGCGGCGACGCCTGCTGGGGCACGTGCTGCTGCACCAGCTGCTGCCGCTGCGGCGCCTGCTGCGGTGCCGCTGTCGTGATCGAAACTCCGTATCCGGATTCCGGCGCAGGTGCCTGTGCCGCTGCGACCACTTCGCCGACAATCCCTGGATTGCACTGGATCTGCTGAAGCTGCTCCGGCGGCAACTTACCAAAAGCCTGGACGAGATGGGATTGTTGGTGCACGCTCGGCATTAATCCTCCAAAATCACGACAGTAGGGCCGCGGTCATCATTGCTACCACAATGATGCCGCAGCGGCACTCCGGATGATCTCATCGGAGACAGCCGGGTCGGTCAACGCGACACCGATTCCGTCGGCAGCAAGCGCTTTGGCGAACTCGGCGGCCGTTTCCTGACCTATCTGGATGGCCGGCTCACTGCCGTCGAGACTGGATTCGTGTTGTGCGAATAATCGTAGCTACCCGACCTGAGTAACGTGTCGACCTCATCCATCGTCCCTCCTCAGCGTACCCCTTAGTCTATGTTTCACCCACACCCGCCTGGTGTCCCGGAAGGCAAACCAGCGGGAACGTTCTCCTGCACGTCCGCCCCCCGCCGGGCCATCTCCGCATTCGGGGGACCGTCGGGGCTATCCCGTGGTCGGCGTTTCCGGCTTTGTTGACCAGCAGGTCTCGGCTCGCGGCAATTCGTGTGCCTGACCCCAAGGGCTCGAATGGCGCCGGCCCGCAGGCCAGCCCGGTGCCAGATGTGCGTCACCGCCCAGAACATCACCCAGGCGGTCTCATACAGCACCCGGCGTGCACCCGTTTCACCGTCATCCCCGCTTGACTCCTGCACCCAGTCTGCGCTCCTGAGCTCGGGGGGCCTATGACCACCAGGCCGCCCGCGCAGTCTCACAGGTTGCCATGCCGCGGGGGGCTGGTTGAGGCCGCCGTTGCGGAGCAAGGCGTAGAGGACGTCGCAGCGGCGGCGGGCCAGGCAGACGAGTGCGGCGTTGCGCTTCTTGCCTTCGGCGCGTTTGCGATCGTAGGCCCTGCTGGTCGGGTCGGACAGCAGCCAGGAAGAACGCGCGTGTGAGCTGGCGGTTGCCCGTCCGAGCCGGATGCTCGCCCTTGGTCGACGTTCCGGAGCTGCGGGTGACGGGGGCGATGCCGCCAGATGCCCCGAACTGGCAAAGTGGGAGGCGTCGCCGACCTCGAGCAGGATGTGAGCGGCGGTCCTGACGCCGATGCCGGGCATCGGCCAACGCCTGATCGCCTACATCGACCGGGCGCAGCGTGTGGGGCAGCGACCGGGCCGCGTCGGCGATGATGAATGCGTCCCGGCGTCGGTCTTGGCGCGGCCGGGGTAGAGATCGGCGATGCGGCAACTCGACCTCCGGCCCGCCCGTCACCGAGCCTCAACTGCTCGAACGCCGGTCGAGGACGGCGCACTCGTGCACATCGCCTGTGCCGAGGTGCCGCCTCTGGGCGAATGCGAGGTGACCGCCCATCGCAGATTCACCAGCAAATCGGTTGTTGCCATCGCGAAGCGGCTTCCGCCGCAGCGCCTCTGTGGTCGTGGCACAGCTTTCCCGATTTCCGCACCGCGTCGGCTTCTCCCTCGGATTTCCTTCTTTCCGGAGCCTCGTTTCGCTTGGGAATTGCCCTTCACCCTGTTCGGCGCCGGCGCATTCAATGCGTTTTTCTTCGGTTTCGCAGCGTGGCCCGCCACCCCTCCGCCCGATGCCGAACCAGAGGGCTGTGCGGAGGGCGAGGATTCTCCGGGCGGCTCGGCCGGCATCGGGACAATTCTGGCGGGACGCGCCTGGACAGGCTGGGACGGCGCGCCACCGGCCACGGGTGGAGGCGCCGAGGCAGGGACGCTGAACGCCGCGACCGCGACGACGGCCGCGCCGACGACGGCCGCTTTGACCACCGCGACCCACGACAGTGCCGACGTACCGGCGGCGGACGCGCTCGCCATGATTCCGCCGGACGAGGCAGCCGGACCCGAGGTGGACACCCACGGCGCGACCAGAGCAGGCAGCCCGAGGACGAGCGGCACGACAGTGGCGGACAGTTCCTCGTTGAGCCGCCGCAGCCTGCCGGCCAGCTCGCGGCAATCCGCGCACCAGTCCAGGTGCGCGGTGACCCGGCGCGCCTGGTATTCGGTGAGCCCACCGCGCACCCACTTGGCCAGCTGGCCACCGACGGCCCGGCAGGTTCGCTGCCGGGCGGCGACGATGTGCTGGTCCAGGTAGGCCTGGCGCAGGCCCTCCCGGGCCCGGTAGGCCAGCGCCGCGGCACCGTTCGGCGTCAACTCCATCGACCGCGCGACCTGAGCCGGTGACTCACCTTCGATCTCGGTGCGCCACAGCACCGTCCGCCACCGCTCGGGCAAGCTGGCGAACGCCTCGGCGGCAACCGCGCCGTGCAGCCGGACGTCCGTCACGTCGTCGCCGTCCGCGGCCGTGTCCGGCACCTCGGGGACCAGGGAAAGCACCGAGTCCCGCCGGTGCCACTGGATCATCGTGTTGCGGATCGTGGTCAGGAGGTAGGGCTGGAAGGCCTGCTCCGGGCCGCCGCCCGCGCGGAGGGTCCGCAGGATCCGGGTGAAGGCTTCCGCGATCAGGTCGTCGCGCTCGGTCTCGGTGGCTGCGATCGCCCCGGCGACACGGCGCGCGGCGCCGACGTGGCGGGTGTAGAGCTCGCCGTACGCGGCGAGGTCACCTCCGCGGACCGCGTCGGCGAGGGCCCCGTCACTGCGGCTGTCGGATCTCTTCCCGCCAGATGGCCGGTCCGCTACCTCGGTCAACGCGCCTCCTCTGAACGTGCACCGATGTGCGATCGGCTGCTGCCTGCTCACTGGATCGCGTCCACGCGCGGTTTCAAACCCACAACGGCGATTGCCGCCCGAACGGACCAACGGCGTGGGTAGTGCCGGATCCCGGCGCAACGCCGGAATGTCCGCGGCCGCTGGGCGATGGCGATGAGCAAGACCCGATGGCGGCGAGCGCTCTCGCCCAGCGGGTACAGCAGCGGCAGCACCTCGGTGACCTTCTGGGTCTTGCGCGCCCACGGCGGCAGGATTGCCGAAGAGAACCGCTGCCGCTCGTCGGCGTCTGGGCATCCACCTCGGTCTGCAGCGCCTCGGCCAGCATCCGCCGGGCACCCTCGCGGAAATCGCACTCGAGGTTCGCGCTGTTGCCCGGACGTCGTACCCGGCGAGCAAGCTTCGACCTGGCGGAGTCCAACGCCGGCCCGACGGCAGAGATGGCGCCAACAGCGTCCCGAGCGTGTCAGTGGCCAGTTCCAGCTCCCCGCCGCCGGCCAGTTGGCGGGCCCGACGTCCCGCCCGCAGGCGTTCTGAGCCCGCTTGAACATCGGGGGCGGTGTGGGTGAGGATCGAGGCATGATCGGAGATCGGTGGGGTGTCAGCGACAGCGAGATCAGGCGTTCCTACCCGTGCGATGGCTTCGTCACCTCGCCCGCGCTGGAGGCGTGGCGGGGGGTGAGCGTGCAGGCGCCTGCCGAGGCGGTGTGGCCCTGGGTCGCGCAGGTGCGGCTCGCGCCCTATTCCTACGACTGGATCGACAACCTGGGGCGCCGCTCACCTCGCGAGCTGGTGCAGCTTCCCGAGCCGTGCGTCGGCGAAAGGTTCACGGCTGTCGGCGGGCACCGGCTGGGCCGGATCGTCGCGGTCGACCCGGGGCGGCAGCTGACGGGCTCCATCATGGGCGCGTTCCTGTCCTACGTCCTCGTGGCGCAGGGCCACGACGCGACGCGGCTGCTGTTCAAAATCGTCATGCAGACCAGTCGCTGGGTGGCGCTCGGGGTGTCCGTCGGCGATCTGGTCATGGCTCGACGGCAGTTGCTCAACCTGAAGTTGCTTGCCGAACGGCACCACGCCGAGCTGTGACACGGACCGGGCACCGGCTGGTGACAGGCAGTGCACAGGGCCGCAAGCGGGGACCGCAGCTGGCCGCGGTAGCGGGTCGTCCGTGGGGAAATCGTCGGCGCTGGCTCGAAGTCCGTTTGTGCCGTGAGGCGCTGTGACCCTGGTGCGGGTGTGAGACCCGCGCCGTCGTCCCGTCGCAGCGGGACGGCAGAAGCAGGGGCAGCCGGGCCCGGTGAGTCGGCCGGATCTGGCGGCGAGCGGCCCCGACAACGCCTGGTTCAGCGCCGCAACCTTCACTGACGGCGCCTTCGTTTCGCAGCGCAGTCCTCGACGACAAGGCCTCGTTCCGCGGCCTGGCTTTCGTCCGCGGCGCCCCGTTTATCGATGCGACCTTCACCAGCGCCGCCCTGCTCAGTGGCCTGACCTTCAACGCCGCCACCACGTTCGGCAGCGCAACCTTCACCTGCTGCGCTTCGTTCAACGTGCGACCTTCGCCCGTGTCGCCTCGTTCAGCAACGCGACCTTCAGCGGTGCTCTCCCGACGATCGATCGGCGACTCGTTGAGAAGACCCTATTCACCGACGTCATCCTCACCAGCTCGTCGCCAGGCTCGACAGCCCGTGCAGACCTCATCGTGGACGTGCATGAGGAACAAGCAATGGCCGACAAGACTGAGGCTTCCCCCGGAGGGACAAGTCACCAACTTCGGCACCCAGGTCACGCAAGGAGCCCGGTCCGCTACTCACGAACCGGGCTCTGACCTGCGTGGACCTGCCAGGACTTGGACCTGGGACCGCTTCGCTATCAGGGCAAATCCGCCGCTTTCTCGATGTCGTCGGGGATGCTCCGGCCTGGCCGACCGCGGTCAAGGAGCGTCCGCAGAGGTCCACCCTCGAACACCGGGATCGTCACTCAGGATGGACTGAGGAACAAACTGCCGGTGCCACTTCGAGCTTCCCTGCTTTGGAGCCCGACAGCGGCACCGGAAGGCCAGGTGGCTGCTCGTGTCAGCGTGCGTTGCGGGTGCGACGGCGTCGTGTTACCGCGATGGCCAGGCCGCCGACGAGCAGCATGGGCAGTGCCCAGTACAGCAGGGTACTGACCTCGACGCCGGTTGAAGCCAGCCCTGGCTGCTGGTCGGCGACCGGCCCGGCCGTGACCGGCGGGGTCGGCGCGGGTTCAGCGCTGGTGGCGGTCCACTGCCCGTACAGGGTCAGGTCACCGGTCACCGGTGTGGAGAAGTCCCACCCGGTACCGCCGCTCTTGGCGGTGTACCAGCCGGTGAAGGTGTATCCCTGACGGGACGGGGCCGTCGGTTCGGTCGCGGCGGCGCCGTCCTTGACCGTCTGGGTGAACGTGTCGGTGCCGTTCCCCGGTTGGAATGTCACGGTGTGGGCGGCGGGCGCTGGCTTGGCGTAGCTGATCACCACGAGGCCATTACCGGCACGCGCGCCGGGGGTGACGTAGGCTGCCGTCACGGCCCCGTTGACGTGGCTGGAGCCGCCCCCGCCGCCACCGGCCGCGTACCCAGCGAAGCCGCAGGCACCGCTCTCACCGCTGCCCTGGCCTCCGCCGAACCACCCACTCCCGCCACCGCCACCACCGTCGGTCAGGCTCCCACCACCGGCCAGCGCCGCGCCGTCCACGCCCCCCCGGAGGTGCCGCCACAGAATTTCGGGCCGCCGGCACCTCCACTGGTCGCCGTGCCCCCGTGGCCACCAAAATCCTCGGCTGGGGCTCCTCCTGCCCTCGTGGCTCCGTCCTGGCCGATCTCACCGCCGTTGCCCCCTGCGCCGCCGGCGCCATCGAAGCAGCGGATGAGGGGAGTGGAGAGGCAAGTGTGGTTTCCCCCGCCGCCGCCTCCGCCAGCCCCCGCGATGATCATGACGGTTGAGTCGCGGGTGACGGCGCTGTGGCCGCCTCCGCCGCCGCTGGGCGCAAGCTCAGCGTCTTGGTCTGAGCCTCCCGGTCCGCCGGAGCCGCCGCTGCTGACCCCACCCGCCTGCACGGTCCCGGCACCGCCGACGCTGACGCGGTAGGTCTGCCCGACCGACACAGCCAGCGTCCCGACAACCGTGGCGCCGAGCCCACCAGCGCCGCCCGCAGCGGCTCCTTGCTTTGTTGTGCCACCGGCAGCGCCCGCGGCGCCGGAGACGGTGAACGTCGCCGAGGTGACCCCAGCGGGCACCACCCAAGTGTCATCCCCGACCGTCGCATAGGTGACGGTGCACGTCGTGGCGGTGCAGGTGGGCGTCGGCGCGGCTTGGGCGGGGCCGGCCGTGACCGCCGGCGCCGCAAGCACGAGACCGGTGATCGCCAGCACGCGCCGCGGCCTCACCCCACCCCGTGCACTGCCGTGTCGCTGGCTCAGAACCGGCCGCTCGAACACGGCACGTCTGGTGATCATTGGGTAATGTCCCTCTCATGGGCTGCCCGTTCCTGCCCCGAGCTGGGAAGTGGAACCCCCCAGCGCGTGGTGCGGGCACAGATGTCGCGCGAACGATAAGCAGGCCCGCCGATCCCGGCAACATGAGAACCGAGCGCCAGAGCACGACCACTACCCGCCACCCCAGGGTCACCGACACCGAGACCACAGCCGACCGAACGAGCAGTCACAGCCCCATGACCAGGGCCACCACCTCATCAGAGCTGCCCGTAGCCTGCCAAGTCGCGGACATCGCCATGCCCGGCGAACACAGCAGAACTACCCGCCGGGCATGGTCGGACAGGAATCAAAGCGTGCCCTTTCAGGCATTACCGAATTCGAGCGGGTCAGGACTGACGGGACTTCTGTTCGACCACGCCATAGTCGGTAGCGAGCGCGCCAAATTCCAGCCCTCGACGCCGTGTCGCTCGGTCGACCAAACGCCACATCGTGGTCTTGCCCAATGGCTGATACCGCGCCCAATTCGGCGCAAGGTCGCATGCTCGGCGAGCCAGGCCAGCGCGTCTCGATCGTGACGGAGGTCGGCGGCTGCCGCTGCGAGGACCAGCCGGTGACCGGCCTCCCGGAAGGCCGGGACGTCGCCCGCGGTGTCCGGCACGGTGGCCGTCAGGCGGAGCGCCTGTTCGGGGTCGCCGGCCCGTGCGGCAAGCTCGACGTTCTGGAGCGCCGCGACGCGCGGGCCGACGAGCGCGGTCTCCGTGGCCGCGTCGCCTCGCGACCGGATCGCGGCCGCGTGGGCCGCGGCGAGAAGGTCCTCGGCGCTGCCGGCGCCGCCTGTTCGCAGTGCAGCGATTGTGGCGTTGAACAGCAGGTTGCCAAAACACGCCGGCTCGCACCGGGTGGCGGTCGAGCGCGTCGGCGCGCGTATCGTGAACGCCTTGGCGGGCGTCAGCCGAGACAACGGGTAGTGCGTGCAGCAGCTCGGTGTGGCACCCGTCGACGTACGCCCGCCAGGCAGCGTGTGCGCTGGCCGTGAGTTCTGGGAGCGGCAGCAACTCATGGGTGTCGGCCGGGTCCACAAAACCGGGATGGACGCGTCCGCAGTAGTCGCCCGGCGGAGTGGAGCCACGTCGACATCGCGCGAGTGCGGTGCCGGCAGCGTGCCGAGCAAGGCGTCGACCGATACCCCCGAGCGCGGCCGCGAGCTTTCGGAGGGTGGCCGGGCGGCTGCTCGTCCGCGTGCCCTGCTCGATGCGCGCCACCGTGTCGACACCAACCGAGGCAGCTTCGGCGAACCGTCGTACGAGAAGTCGTGGGCTTCGCGGATGCGCGTCAGATGTGGACGATCAGTCCAGGCGGCGTCCTCCTTCGGGGTGGTGTTGCGGCCTTTGGGCCGCTTGTTCGGCCGGAAGCTGGGGCCATTCATGAAGACCGGGTGGCGACCGGCCGGCGCGTTCGGTGATCAGCTCGTAGAGATCGTCGGCCTGCGTAGCGGTGACCTCTTGCATGCCGAAGTCGCCGAGGACGAGGATGTCCGGGCAGGTCAGCTCGCGCGGCCGTTTCTCCCAGGTCCGGTCGGCGTGCCCGCTTGCCGACCCCGACCGGGCCGTAGAGGACCACGGACTCGCCGCCGTGCAGCGCCGCCGGGTCGCGGATCCGCGCCGCCGGCAGTTTCGGGCTGGCCGCGAAGTCGAACTCCTCCAAGGTGACCTGCTGCTCGAACCTCGCCCGCCGCAACCGTCGGGACAGGGCCAGCGTTCCGCGGCGGGCGAGCTCGTCCTCGCAGAGCACCTGCAGGTACGGCGATTCTTCCGCGGCAGCGGGGATGCCCGAAGCGGACCTTCACCGAACAGGTCCCTGGTCGCTACCCTCTCCGCCCATGCGTGGGAGCGACACGCGCGCCGTCAGGCGGCCCTGAGCCGTCGGACGCGGCGCGGACCTCTACCAACGCTGGATCGGAAGCGGGTACCGGCTCATCGGCATCGACGAACCGGTCGGGACCGGACGAGCCCCTGGGTAACGCGAAGAAGGCCCTCGTCGCTGACCTGGCCTCTACTCTCCGACTTGGACTCGAACGAAGAACCCCTCCGGTTAACACCCGAATGCTCTTCCAGTTGAGCTACTGCTTGCGTGGCCGCCCGCCACCGGCACCCTGACCTGGTCGCGCCGCGGCCCACCGCTCGATTTCCACCCTCCGACCGAGAGCCCAACCCGGCGTCCGCCCGACAACGACATCCGGCTCCGGAAACGGATGCGACCCAGCATACCGAGAACGCCAGTTCGCCACCGCACGATGCCCGACACCGAACCACGACGCAATCTCCACCATATCGGCATAACGGAAAACCGTGCCCGGCGGCGCGACCGGACCGTCCGAGAACTCCACCCCGCGAAACTAGCAGGAACAACCAAGTACAGCCGGACACGCGACGGGCTTGGCGCGTCGGGCGCCTGGTCAGAGCCGCCTGATGAAGGCAAGCGCTCGGAGCCCTGGGGACAGGCTGTCGAGCCGCTCCAGGAACTTCGCTCGCCGACGCAACGCTTCGTCAGGCCAATTCGGGTGAGCCAGGACGTCACCGACATACAGAACCACGCGGGGGCCGAGCTCCCAGAGCAGGCCGTTGACCGCGGCGCAGGCGACGGCGAGTTCGTCGGTGTCCGCGCCGAACCAGAGCATCTCGGCCGGATCGAATCCGCGGTTGCAGACCACCGCCGCGGCGGCGCGGAGGATCCCACCGGTGCCGACGGTGTCGTCGCAGAACGACTGCCCGGCCTTGAGGTCGCCGAGCGCGACCGCGATCAAGGCACGTGCGATGTCGCCAGGCGTATACATCTGCGCGTTGACCTTCATCTCGTTCCGCGACCGGAGAGCGCCCAGCACGGGGCCGAACAGATCGCAGTCGAACCGGCGTTCGGTGGCGGTCAGGTCCAGCTGACCGGCCTCCACGGCAGCGTCGGCAGTGCGCTTGATCCGCTGGAGCGCCAGTTCGCTCAGATCGGCGAACAGCCAGCCGAGCAGCGGGCGAATCGACAGCGCCAAGTCTGGGCGACGCGCCAGGGTGGCGGCCCAGATCCGGCGAGCGTTGTGGACGAACTCGACCGGTGAGGCCGAGCGGACCTCTTCAGCCACTTTGTCGATGCCCTTGGCGAGTCCCGCCACGGCGATCGTCGCGACGATCCCCAACGGCACGTGGGCTTGGTCAGGCCCGCTGCCCTTGTGCCAGGCCCTGGCGACCTGGACGGCAACCTTCAACGCATGCGCCTCGGCGTTGATCGGCCCGCGCTTCGCGGGCTCGCCGGAGCGTTTCCCTCGCGCCATGCCAACCCCTCCCCACCAATCTTTGTTGACGCAGTACTCGATGTTTGCCTATCGTAAACTTCGAGCACGGAGTTGACAAGGTTTCAAGGAGAATCCCATGACGCAGCGGCCGGCTGACTGGTCCCCGCCGTCGCCGCGCGAACTACCTGCCCTGCGCGAACACCTGGCCGAATACGTGACGACCTGGCCGGCGCACCTCTTCGTCGCGGAAGCGCTACGTCACGGACGCGGGACGCTCCGGCCGATGGCCAGCCCGGCGGTCGGGGCCGGGCTCCTGCTGGAGGACGAACACCGGCGGTTGAGCGGGGCGCAGCTGTTCTACGTGACCGCCGACATCACGCGGCTCGTGCGACAAGCTGCTCCGAGCCTCCGCGACAAGTGGGACATCCAGCCCCAAGACCTCCCGGCCCCGACGGGCTTCATGCTCTTCGCCGAGCCGATGGCCGAGTACGTCCGCGAAGACGGAAAGCGCATCGACGTCGTCGCGGTGTCCTGGGGCGGGACCGAGCTGGTCACTTCCGAGACCGGCGGGCTGTGGGTGACGTTCTGGACCGTCACCGACTTCGCCGCCATCAAGCGCCTGGCCCGCGCCGCCGGGGCGAGCGCCGTCGAAGCGGAGTTGGCAGCCCACCAGCAGAACGCGGAATTGACCTGGGACAACGAGCTCTACCTGCCTTGGGGGTCCACTTTCGTCACCGTCGCGCCCGGCGAGGGCGGCCGGGTGATCGACCCGACGTCCATCGCGGCCGCGGAGACGACGCTCAGCTGGCTGCAGACCGTGCACGCGGGCTGGATCTTCAGCAACCCGAACAACCTGACCGAGACCACCGAGGAACACCTCCCGCGCACCCAGCGCATCCGCGCCGAACGGGCCGGGCACCGCGCTTCACCGGTGAGAGTAGTTTCGATCAGCCGGAAACCTTCATCGAGGTCCGTCCGGCAGGGCGACCCATCCGGCCGGACGGTCAGCGTCCAGTTCCCGGTCGCGCCGTTCTTCCGGCGGCAGCCCTACGGCCCGGGCAGCCAGCTTCGGAAGCTGATCCCGATTGCAGGTCATTGGCGTGGCCCTCTGGACGCGCCCGTACGCATCACTCAAAAGGTCAACGTTGTCGACACCGCGCCGACACCTGATTCCAGGTGACCACCCGGTCAGCTCGTCCCGTGCCGCGGGAAACCCCACGTGCCGCTGAGGCGCAGGTCGGCTCGCGCAGCGTCAGCGAAGGCGGTCATCGCGAGCCCCAGTTCCCGGCGCCCGGACTCGTCGTCGGCGCGGAAGTCCTCGTGGACTCGCCCGCCGAAGCCGGGCCGGCTGCTCGCGTGGATGTCCCGCGTGATCTCGACCCGCGCTCGAGCGGCCACGAGCAGCCGATCGAGCGTTGCGGTCAGCTCTTCGCCGCAGAAGAACGCGGCTTGGAGAACGGCATCCTCGACGGCTGCCGAAAGCGCGGACGGATCGACGGCATCGCGACCGTCCCAGACCGGCAGGTCGTGGAGCCGGTAAGCCGCTGCCACCACCGCGGGGAACAGGACGCTCTTGCGCTGAAGTACGACGTAGCGATCGACGTCGTCGTCCGAACCGGTGCCCGTCGTCATGGGAGGTCGTAGCCCAGGCTGTCCGCGACGTCGTCTACGAAGTCGTCGCCGTCGATGCCGGGATCCCGATCCTGGACATCCCAGGCCGCATCGCTGATCGCGTCGCCCCCATCCGAGAAAGCGGTCGCGACGAGGTCGACCAGCTCCCGGGCTTCCGGGTCGTCGAGGTCGAACCGCCGCGCCGCGGTAGCCGCGGCCTGGTCGAGTTCGTGGTCGGAGTACTCGTTCATCTTCAGCTCCCTGACACCGCCGGATTCCGGACGCAGGAGTCACGTCACCGCGGCGCTGGGATGATTCACCTGCCCGGCCCGTCCAACGTGAGCCGAACCTCGGCGCCTCTGAACGCCGAGCGGTCGCCGGCCGCCGCCGGGCGGAAGTGCCAAGCCGGGTGGTTCGAGCACGCCAGCGAGCGCCGGCACCGGCACGGCTCGGCCCGCCACCAGCCGACGTGCAGGATGCGCAACCGCACCCCGGCGATGGATCGGACACCGATCGCGGCGCTGGTTCGGGCCGCGACTTCGGCGACCGAAGCGCCGTGCACCAGAAGGTGGCCGTGGGCTTCCAGGTGACCGGTCACCCACTCGACATCCGCGATCCGCTGAACGTCAGCTTCCGGTTGCATCGCCACCACCACCCGGCTCGTGCTCGATTCACCGGAGACACGCGCCGGAGGAAGTCCCCCGATACGAATCGTCAGTCGTGATCGAGTGCCTCGATGTCGGCACGCTGCGCGCTCGTGAGGGTGATCATCCAAGTATCGAAGTCCTGCAGCACGGCCAGCCGATCTCCCCGCGCCGGTTCGATTCGCGCACGCTGACCGCTCGCCAGGTCGACCGACAGAACACCGTCGTCGATCCGCGCGCCGGTGACGTGCAGGGCGCGGCGGCGGACGACCTCGACGTCGAAGGCGGGAAGCCCGGCTCGGAAAGCCGCGCGCGCGACGAGCGGACGGATCCAGATCACCGCGGGATCGTCCCGGTCGCGACGGGCATGCCGTGCCAACGCGCTGCGGAAGACCTCGCGACCGTCGTCGAACACCACCAGCTCAGCTCCGGGCAGGTCGTCGCCGACGTCTTGCCCGCAACCTACGAGCAGATCGACGAACATGGTCCAGCACTCGTGGTTCACAGCGTCACGACCTCCTCGATCGGTTTTCCGGCGATGGTGGTGACGCCCTTGGCGTTGAGAAAAGTCTTGATCTCGTTGCGCTGAGCAGCGTTCTCGCAGAGGATGCGGCTGGGACCTTCCGACCCGAGCAAGTCGATGCCGTCACCGAACATGACCTCGTTGCTGGCGCTGGAAAACTTCGCGATCTCGAACGGATCGCGGGTCGACGGCACCGTGCTGTACTCGTCGGCCTTGGCCGGGTTGATCACGCCGAAGGTGTCGGCGTTGGCACCGTAGTAGTCGGCCCGGGCGAGCAACCGCTCCGGCTGGTCCCAGACCAGGGTGGGCGAACCCCCGAGTGACGAGCTGTCCCTCACCCGCAGGAAGACCGAGCTCGCACCGCCAGTGAGCTTGTCCGAGTACTCGCTCTTCCCGATGTCCGGTCCCGTCCCCATCGTCGTGCGGCGTTCGGTCGACGCCAGAACGCCGGTGGCGAGCATCGCCTTCAACCCGGTGAACGACGTCGAGTGCATCAACGAACGCCCCGCGATCGCCGCTTTGAGCTTGCCAGTTGCGTTGCCGACATCGAAGCGGGTCCAGGCGAGCCAGCCGGCAGAGCGGCGAGGTGCCGGATCGTAGCCCGGACTCGCCGCGAGCGCGGAGCCGTCGGTGAAGCCCGTGGCCTTCGCGACCGCGTCACGCAAGACCCGCACCTTCGCCGGCAGCGCGCGGGTGTGCGCTTCGAGCTGGATGTCCTTGGCGAACCCGGCCAGCTGCAGGTCGCTCATACCGACCGCTTCGTGGGCGCGTTCGTGGAAGATCTCCTGCCGGACCATCTCCTCCAGATGATCCCCGGTCACCCGAGCGGCCGCGACCTCTGCGTGCGCACCCAGGTTCTGTGCGGTGACGTTGGCTGCGAGGTAGCTGTACTCGCCTTCGTCGCGGGTCATCGGCCGGTTGGCCAGGTTCAGCTGCCCGAGCCTTCGGACGACTTCGGGCCCGTGGCCTTCTCCGGCGGGAGCGATGACCTCGAGCCGGCCGCGCAGGCTGTACTCGGTCTCCGCCGGATCGTTGATGTCGTAAGGGCGGTATACAGCCCGATAGCCCTCGCCCAGATCGATCGCGTACTCCTTGCCGAGCACATCCGTCGTGCGGGCGCCGGCCCAACTGGCCTGCCCGGTCGTGTCGTCCAGCGTCGGCTTGATACGCGTCGCGTCGCGCAGCACTGCGACCACGGCGCCGAAAGCTCCCGACGGCGACGCCGGGACCACCGCCACCTCCGTGTCATCGTGCACGAACGGCTTGGCATGCTCGACCGGCGTGCAGCCGGCGACGGCTTGCTGGATGGCTTGGAACTGGGCCGCATAGTGCTCCAACATCGCCTCCTCCGTCGGCGACGGGTCGCCGAGTTCTTCCGCGAGTTCGTCTATGACCGCCTCCGCGGCAGCTATCTTCTTCGCAGTCGTCGCCGGCATCTCGCCACCGGCGGTGAGGGTGCCGGTGGCGATGTGGTGGTTGACGCTCTTGGCCGCGCTGATGATCGTCTCCGCGACGTTGTGCTGCTCGTCGATCGGCAGACGGCCGGTGACCTGCTGTTCGACCTGCGCCGGGACCATCTCGGAACTGATGTCGAACGCCTCCAGCAGCTTCGCCTCGGCGTCTTCGTCGACGCGGGCGTGCAACACGGTTCGTGGCCCCTGATCGCTCACGTAGCTGACCAGCGTGGCGGTCGAGGCGAGCAGGTCGGAGCCACCCACGAGGACCGGCTCGCCGTACGCGTGCCCGACGTCCGGCGTCAGCGGGATCGGTGTGACCGGAAGCTGGCCCGGCTCGGCCGGCACCGGCTCATCGGCGACCGGCAACCACGGTTCGACGACTGGCTCTTCGGCCTCCCCCTGCTCACCGCCGCCCGCAGGGGTGAGGGCGTACGGGGTGTGCGTGGTCTTGGCGTTGGTACCCATCAGCCCTTGCCGAGGTGCTGCAAGGCCGCGGCAGAAGCGATCTTCAGGTCCTCGGTGAAGAAGCCGACGAAGTCACGCCGCAGGTTCTTCTTGCGTTCGACGGCGTGGTCGAGGAAAGCCTCGGCGATCTGGCTGGTGGTCACGGCGGACTCGGCGACGCCGTGGGTCTTCGCCGCGCGCGCCCGCATCGGCGCGACCCAGGTGAGGTTCTGCGCGGCGCCAGCGTGGGCGACGGTGTGCAGGGTGGCACGCCATTCGGCGTCGGGGACGGCCTCGAGCCGGCGGATGACCGAGTGCGCCGCGGCCGGGTTCACCTGCACGCCTTTGCCTAGCTGGCCGGCGAGGTGCGCGTCGTAGACCTGTTGGTAGACCGCGGTGGGACCGGGCCGGTAGCCGAGTCCGAGCTTGTCGCTGCCGAAGAACTTGAACGCCTGACCTTGGTCGATGGGTACGAGGCCACCGGTTTTCGTGCGCAGGACGTTGTCGGAGTAGGCGTCGTGGTTTCCGAGTGCCCAGCTGGTGACGTGGAGCCGCACGATTTCGTCCACGTCGGCCTGCGACCAGCTCGACGCCGACCCGGAAATCGGTTTCGCTCCCGTGACCAAGGGCTGCACGCTGACCGGCTGACCGTCGACCTTGGTGGCGTAGACGGGCACGACCGGAAGCCCGGCGCGGGCAGCCAGCCGAGACGCCGCGGCCTCGGTGTGGGTGATGGCTCCCCCGTGGGGTTTCCCCTCGCGTTTGGCCATCCAGGTGGAGCCGTCGGGTCCGGTGTGGAGGGTCTTCGGATGGATGCCACCGAGGTCCGCCGGCTTGCCCGGTCCGAAATCCCACGCGGCGACGGTTGCGGCGTCCATCGGCTTGGGAATGGCAGCGTGGGCGGCCTGCGCTTGCTGCAGGGCGGCGACGAGTTGAGCGTGCTGCCGCCCGAACCGGCTGGCCGGCTTGGCGTTCTGCTGCGAGCCTCCGGACACGGCCGGCGCCGGCGCAGGCTCGTTCTTGGCAGTGCTGACCGTCGCCGCGGACGCGTTGAGGTGGCCTTGCAAAAGCTTGCCCAGCTTGGACTTGGTCGCCTTGGCGGCCTCCGCGGTGGTCGCGATCCCCGTGTCGCTGATGAACTTGCGCAGGTCGCCGACCTTTTGGTTGTCAGCCCAGGCAAGGACTTTCGCTTGTCCCGAGTGCATCACGGCCTGGTTCAGCGGAGCGGCGATGAACGTATCCCAGGCCTCGGCGGCGGTGTGAACTTCGGCGATCGCCCGCAGGTCCTGAACCAGCGCACCGGCGTTCGAGGTGCTGATCGGGCCGGCGAGCGCGGCGCTGACGTTGGCGGCGCACGTGGCCGAGTTGGCCAGCAGAGCGGTCCGTTCCGCGACGGTGTCGGCGATGTCCCGGCGTTCGGCGGCCGGCGTCGAGGCGCGGACGAGCTGCAGGACCTGGTGGGCGTCGAGCGTCTGCAGCTGCGCGTCGGTGATCTGTCCTTGCTGCTTCGCCGCGGTTACGGCGCTGCTCAGCTGGGCCGCGGTGACGCTGCCGAGGAGTTCGTCGACGTGGTGCCGGGCCGCCGCGGTGGCGGTGCCGTAGTCGGCGCCCGGCTCGGTGTTCTGGGCCGTGGCGATCCGGTTTTCCCAGTGGAGCAGCTGGGCGACCTGCTCGGGTTTCGCGCCGTGCTGCGCGACGAGTGTGGCGACGTCGTCGAACTGAGCTTGGACCTCAGCGAGGTCGGCTTCGGTCGCCGGCCAGCTGTCGAACCCGTCCGGCAGGGCAGTGGCGGTCGTCGCGAGATCCCACTGCCCCAGCGCCTTGCCGTTGACGGCTTGGCCGGCGCACAGTGCGTCGTGGCGTGCCTGGGCGAGCGCCTGGATTTTCTTCTTCGCCTCGGCGTCCGCGGGGATGGCTGGATCGAGCCACACGGCCAGCGGGTGCGGTGGCTGGCCGGTGAACCCGACCAACGCGGAGTTCTCGAACCCGGACGCCGCGGCGATCGCCTGCAGCTCGCCGGACGTGAGGCCAGCCAGGTACTCGGCGCTGAGCGCCTGCAGTTGCTGCTGGTACAGCTCCGCCTCGGTGTCGGAGAGCTGGTTCTCGGCAGCGAGCGCGGTCGCGACGGCGGCCGAGAAGACCCCGTAGCCGCCGACCGGGTCATCCGGCAGGTCGATCGCCGGCGGGCCGTGCGGGTCGTCGGGATCGACGCCGCCGGCCACGATGCCCGCGACGAACTTGAGGTCCTCCTCCGCGGCGTTCGCCGGCTCCACGGCGTGGGCGCAGACGGCGGCCAGGTGCTGCACGAGCGCGTCGTCCGACGACACGCCGACGTCGCCGGAGGCCCCGGTCGGTGCGATGGCGTACGCGGCGTGGCCGGCTTTGGCGTTGGTCCCCATGGCCGCCGCCGGTCAGCGGGCCGATCCGAGAAGGTCGTCGACCTGCGCGCGCACCGCATCGGCGAGCGCACCGTCCACCACGAGCGGCGCCACGTGAACTGCCGGCGCGACCGCCGTCTCGACCCAGCCGGGTATCCGCTCGGCCAACTCGCCGGCACCTGCGCCGGCCAGACGTTCCCGCCAGATCCGGCCCGTCGCGTGCTCACGGGGAACCCACTCGACGAAGGCTTCGGGCACGTCCGCGTCGATGCCGAGGACACCGACCGGCGTGCTCGCCATCCCGTGGGCCGATGACCAGCCCAGCAACACCCAGATCTGCCGCGCCATCAGGCATCTCCGTGCGGCAACAGCGAGGCCATGTACCGAACCGAGCGGGCGAAGGCGTCGGGGATGCGGGCATGGACGTCTTGGCGGCCTTCAGCGGTCATCACCGCTCCGTGCAGCGCGTACTGGGCCGGGTTCTGGCTGATCACCACCAGCCGGTTGCCGAACAGGTCCAGCGCGGTCTCGATGCGGTCCCGCCGGGACAGGCCGTTGAGGATCACGACGAGGTTCGATGGGAGGTTCTCGGCCAGCCACGACAGGCCGGGCAGCGCCCAGCTCTGCCAGTTGTTGTTCTCCCGGACGGTCTGGACGTTCACCGCGACCGCGGCCGGCTCGGTCTCGACGGCCCAGCCGGCCAGGCGGCGCAGGTCTTCGAGGCGGTACCAGTACAGGTTCGGGACAGTCGGAATTCCAGCCGCGGCGAACTCGGCGGCGACGATCAGCGAGCGCCGCATGTTGATCAGGTGCTCGGCGCGGGGCCAGTTGCCGTAGATCGAGTAGTTCGGCGCGAGCACCAGCCCGAACCGCAGGGCCGCGATGCGCGTGATCAGGTCGTCGCGGTGCCGGGCGGTCCAGAACGCCTCGACGAGCGGGTCTTCGCCGTATCCACTGAGGACGGTCAACGTCGTCGATGGCACCTCGAGGATCTCGGCGGCGGTCCGGCCGTCGGTCCAGCGCGGGTAGAGCATGTGCGTGCGGGGAGAAAACACCCGCCGCAGCCCGACCGCGTACGCCGGCCACCGCACGGACGCGTCAAGCTCGGCAACGCTGGAGCCGTCGACCTGCGGGATGAACGCCGGCAGCGCGGCCGGCAGTGGCGTGCCGACGGTGAGGTCGTCGAACTCGAGGGTGCCGCCGACGTCGCGCATCCAGGCGCCGATGTCGGTGCGGGAGCCGCAGCGGATCGGGCACGACCGGCAGGCCGCGCTGGCGCAGCCGCAGTAGGAGCAGTCGGAGTTGCAGCCGGAGCACAGCGGAGCGATCGCGATCTCCGGCCCGGCGTCGACGTACCAGGGGCAACGGCGACAGTCGCAGCGCGCAGCCGGCGCGTTGAGGAAGGCGTTCATGCGACGGCTCCCTTGTGGACGGCGTCACCAAGCTGATCGAGCAGCAGCACGACGGAGCCGCGGTCGTGCTCCCCCAGCTCAGCGCCCTGCACGAGGGCGAGAAGCAGCTGGCGCAAGGCAGCGAGAGTCCGCTCGACGAGCCGGGGGTCGACGCCGGTGACATGAGCCTCCGGCTTCGCACGGAGCTTGTCGGCCCGCGCGGCGTCGGCTTGTTCATGGACGCGCTCGGCTTCGTCCAGGGCTTGCTCCGCGCTCAGCTCCTGGTCGGCGGTCGCAGCGGCGAGCGCGGACGGCAGCAGCCGCGTCCGGCCGGTGCCCTTCACCGCGGCCCAGATGTCCTGGGCGGCTTGCTCCCGGCCGCGGCGCAGCTCGACGAACCGGATGCGGGTGTGCAGGGACACCTTGGCCTCGTCCATCTCCTCCGCGACTTCACGCGGCATCTCCGCGAAGGCGCGTACCAGCTCCCGGGCTTTGCGCGGGCTCAGCTGCAAGCCGAGCCGGGTCAGGACCTCGGCCCACGGCGCGGCGCAGCGCTTGTCGGTCCCGCGGATGCGTTCCATCGCGGTGAAGCGGGCGATCGGGTCGTCGATCGCGTAGACCTCGGCCGGGACGGCGTGGCCGCCGGCGAGGAGCTTGCCCAGCAGGACGGCGCAGCGGTCGAGAACCAGGGCGGCGGCGAGCTCACCGGGGCGCAGGCTCTCGCGGGCGAGGTTCTCGACCAGCTGCCAGATCCGCCGTTCCTCGTCCGACAGCGGGCCCGGGCAGACCACCGCGGGCAGCGCGGCGAAGTGCGGGTTGTCCGGCCGGTGGACCGCGCCCCAGCGGCACGCGCGCAGCCGCCGCTCCCCCGCGGCCAGCTTCATCGCCGGATGCGACCCGTCGCCGTTGTCGATCTCTTCGACCAACACCGGCTGCAGCACACCGACACTCGCGATCGACGAAATCAGATCGGCGAGGTCGGCCGGCGTCGTGGCGTCCCCTGGCAAGCGGCCCTGCAGCTCGGTGAACGGCGTGCCCTCGCCACGCAGCGGCAACAGCGCGAACCGGCGTTGCCGCAGCCGCGGCGACAACCCGAACTGCGCCACAACCTCGGTGGGTTCCTCGGTCATGACAGCCTGCCGAACACGGTCACGTGCCGCGGATCGCCCAGCAGCGGCATCGCGATCGGCGCCAGCGGTCCGTCCGTACGCAGCCTCGGGAGCGTCGTCGCGATCATCTCGACCCGGCCGGCGGCCGCAGCCACCACCGGCATGGCGTCGGCGTGCGCCCGCAGGTCGGCCAGCCGGCGTTCGAGGAGGTGCTCCTTCGTTCCGGAAAGGACGATCAGCAACCGCGGGAAGCGGGGGTACCGCTGCCGCCACAACGGTCGTCCGCCGGCTTCGGCCGGTGCGTGGTCGTGGTAGCGGATGTACCCGGTGAGCTTGCGGGCCAGCCGCGCGACCGGCATCGTCGCGCGGTCCAGCTCGATGAACAACGTGCGCTGGGACCGCCGGCCGTCGTCCTCGATGACGTAGTGCAGGACCGCGTCGGCGATCACCACTCCACGCCGATCGCCCGTCCGGTTCTGGAAGGGGTGGGCGACCTCCGGGGTCCAGGACAGCGGGCCGCACTCGTCTCCGGTCCGGCGGGCGCACTCGACGAACGCGAGACCGGTCTCGACAACGTCGAGCGTGTGCTCCTGCAGCAGATGAGCCACGGTCGTGCTGGGGAGCCGGTACGCGCGAGCGTCGACACCGCCCGCGGCCTCGACGACCTCCGCGCCGGCCGGAGTCACGAGCCAGGTGCGAGGCCGGTGCTCGCGGGTGATCCGGTCGGCGAGACCCGCGCGGCGGAGGCCGGCGAGCTTCGCGCGGACGGTGACCGGGGACAGCGCCGGGTTGAGCAGGCGCCCGACCTGGTCCGTCGAGATCAGCCGGTGCCAGTAGAGGGCAGTCAGCGCATCGCGCTGGAAGGCGTCGAGGTCCACGGCGATCACTCCACGGTCGAGGTCAGGTCGATGGCGGCGCCGCTCCCTCGAGTCGGCGGACGACCACGGCGCGAAGGTGGCGTCGGCCGGCGGGCCTGCAAGGTCGAGAGGATCCGGTCGTCCAGGTCCTCGAGCTCGTCGAGGACCTCACCGATCGGACGACGGGCGAGGTTGGCGTCGAGGGCCTGGTCGACGTCGCGATTCCACTCGGGGTGGAAGTGCTCGGCGAACTCGTCGTCGACGTGCAGGCCCCGGATCTTGAACGGCGTGGTCCGCTGACCGCCGAGGGTGACCGTGACGACGTGGTGGAACTGCTCCAGCTCGGTCACCGTCGCGGGCTGGACCTGGCCGCCGAACTCCCGGGCAACCGTGCGTGCTCCGTCGATCGCAGCGGCCGAGGTCATCAGCAGCGACTGGTTCTGCAGCAGGGCCCGTCGCGTCTCCGGGGCGAGCCGGTCGGGCATCTGGTTCATCGCGTGCAACGCGACCCGGTACTTGCGCAGCTGCTCCAGGATCGCCGCGAGGTAGCCGCGGGAGGCGCCGTCGACCGCGGCGAGCTCGTCGACGAACGCGTCGCACCTGCGCCGCTTCTCGACCGGGGTGTCCGCGCGCGAACGGCCGGCCCGGAACAGGTCGTAGATCATGAACGACGTGATCAGCTTGTTCGTCTCGCCCGTGCCGGTAGTGCAGACGAACACGATCCGCCCGGTGTCCATCGCCTTCCGGACGTCGTAGGTCGTCACCGACGAACCGAGGAAGGCCGACAGCGTCGGGCTGGTCCGCAGGCGGTTGATGATGTTGGTGACGACAGTCGTGGCGTCCGGCGCGAGCTTCGGGAACGAGTCGGTCCAGTACCTGCGCACGCTCGGCTTCAGCACCGGCAAGATCGATTCCCGCCAGGTCTCGTCGTCCAGGAGCGTCGGGATCTGGAAGATCGTCGGCGCGCAATCCGCCGGCAGCCTCATCGCGAGGTAACAGAGGGCTTCGCAGGCCTTGGTGAGGATCGACTTCGCCCGTGGCGCCGCATCGCCCCAACTGAGCGCGGCGGCGAACGACGTCACCACCGCGTCGACACGGTCCTCGATGTCAGCTTCGGAGAAGCCGCTCATGCTGAGCGGATTCCAGGCGGGTAAGCGCTTACCCATACCCCGAACGTCGAGGTTGACCTCCCAGAGCCGGTCACGCAGGCCGGGATCGGACAGGTAGGGCTTGGCGCGTTTCCAGCCGTCGGCGTGGGGGTCGAGGAACCAGACACCACCACCGAGCCGGGCGATCTCGATGGCTTGCCCCAGGGCTTCCTCGGTTTTCCCGAACCCGGCTTTGCCGAACCGGGCCGAGAACAGCAGCTCCCGCAGGGGCACCCCGACCAGGCGCTCGTCGCCGTTGACGTCGGTGACGTAGCCGAGCCGGACGAGCCCGGTTCCCGGCCGGTACGTCGGTACCTCCCGCGGAGCCGGCAGGACCCAGCCGCGGCTGCGCGCGATCGCCGGCGATTGGCACCGGCCGGACGGCGGCTTCAGCAGCGCGGCGATCTCGCTCGTCGTGACGAGTGAATTCGCCCTGGGCTTCGCCATCCCCGTGTGGAAGCGGCGGTCGAAAAACCTGCGCACCAGGACGGTGTCCGCGCCGAAGTGCCGGCCCAACACCCGGGGTCCTCGCACTCGCCAGTAATTCCCGCCGCGGTAGACGTCGAACGCTCCGATCACGCTCCGCAGGTGAGCTTGCGCACGGCCGGGGATTTCCGAGACACATCGAATCAGAACCTGAACAGCAAAAACGGGCTCGTCGGTCACGAACTTGTTCACCACCCGCTGAGCCGGGTTCGTCGCTTTCCGCACACGACCTCCGGCCGCCGGACGCGCGACCGGCAGGAACTCGCCGAGCAGTTCGGCCGCGAACTCCGTGACTGCGCCGATCGGTCCTGTCTCCTTTCGACCGTCCGTCCTGCCGAAGCGGCGGGCGTGATGGCGGATCTTGGCCGGTGTCAGCGGAATGAGGTCGAGGCAGACGTCCGCCGATTCACCGAGGTCCGGCCGGACGTCGCCGACGGCGTTCGCCAGAGTCTGCAGTGGATCGTCCGGCCGGATCGGCAGGGCCCGCAAGGGAACGTTCGCCGAGGTCGCCAGTACCAGTTCGGCGCGCGCCACGTGCAGATGAGGCGTTTTCGGTTCATGGTGCACGGCGGGTTCTCCTCCCACGAGCTTCTTGTCCGCAACTCGCAACACCAGACATGGGGGAGGTCACATGATTTTCATGCAGCAAAATCCTCAGGATAAATTGCTCACCGGCCGAGCAGTAGATACACTCCGCGGAAGAAGGTTGTATATTGTGCAACCCGGCACAGCTGAGGAGTATTCAGTGGCTCAGAAGGTCCTCGTCGAGATCCTCGACGACATCGACGGCAGCGCCGCGACCCAGACTGTCCAGTTCGGTCTCGACGGCGTGACGTACGAGATCGACCTGTCGGACGAAAACGGCGCCGCCCTGCGCGACGAGTTCGCCCGCTACATTGCCGCCGCCCGCCGGGTCGGTGGCCGGAAGGTCCGGGTGGCGACCGGTCAGTCGACTGCCACCACGGCGAGCGACCGCGAGCGCAACCAGCAGATCCGCGCGTGGGCCGGCTCGAACGGCTACGAGGTTTCCGAGCGGGGCCGGCTCTCCTCCGAGGTCATTTCGGCCTACGAAGCAGCCCAGGCGGCAGACGCCGAGGCCCCGGCGCCGCGGAAGCGCGCGCCGCGCAAGAAGGTCGCTGCCGCGCGGAAGTAACGGTGGTGGCCAGCACAGATCACTGGGGAGAGATCACCGCTGCCGTCCCGTCGACGGCGAGGACGAACCACCCTCGCCGTCGACTTCACCCTCTCGTTGTTCAACCCGGCGAATCTCGACGTCGGGGTATACGAGTTTGCTGAGCACACCGGTCACCGACTCGCGCCCCTCCACGCTCATCACCACCTTCCCGAACTCCGGATCCGTGCTGAACCGGATCCGCACCCCCACCGCCGCCTTCGGAACCCAACCGTGCACCGGCCGCACCCGGCCCAGCTGATGCGCGAACCCCAGCACCGCCTGCGGCGACGGATCGAAGACCGACGTCGGCAACAGGTCGAACCGGACCCGGGTGCGGAGGTGGCGGGAACGGAAGTGTCGGTGGAGGACGAAGACCGCGATCAGGATCGCGGCAGCCGCGGCGGTCACCCACCAGAACGCGACGCTCGCAAGCAGATCTTCCAGCCGGAGCGCCTCCGGCGCACTGTGTTCCGGCATGACCTGGCGGCCATGCGTGCCCGGGAACATGTCAGCATTCGCGATGAGGCCGGATTCTCCGCGCCGACCAGGCGGAAGTACACCTCCGTGGATGCCGGCGAACACGCGGCCGACGTAGGTTCCGACGGTCGGACGGGGCAACTCGGTGAGCGTCATGACAACCTGCCTCTCCAGTTCGTTCTCGCCACGGGAAGAGACACGTTCACTCAAGTACGGGCTGATGCTCAGCCCAGGCAGATGTAGTCTTCTCGATCGGTACAACAGCGCATCACCGAGAGCGAGGGGAGCACAATGAGCAGCAAATTTCTGACACCTGCAGATCCTGAGCCACCAGTTGGC
The DNA here is from genome assembly GCF_010550475.1 of Amycolatopsis sp. SID8362. NCBI lineage: Bacteria > Bacillati > Actinomycetota > Actinomycetes > Pseudonocardiales > Pseudonocardiaceae > Amycolatopsis > Amycolatopsis sp. SID8362. The sequence continues at coordinate 26,739 of NZ_JAAGNB010000735.1, read as the reverse complement.
ACGGTTGTCGAATCCGCAGGGGGAGACCGGTGGTATCGCGATCCTTCTGGAGGCCGCCATTGGTACCGCGGAGGAGCCGGCGACGTCAATGCCGAGTCATGGGAAGAAGTCGCCGGAAACCACGTGCGCGTAGTCGAGGCGGAGAGTCTGGGATGAGCAAAGTTCAGGAGTCTGCAGGACGCGTGGCCCCGAGTGCTCTTCTGATGCTGTCGACACGCACCGGAGTGCCGAAGTCCGGCGCGTTGACCATCGTGTCGCTCGCGAGGGCGAGGCCGACGTGTGTGACGTGCCCCGTGCTCGTCCCGAAGAAAACCAAGTCGCCTGGCCGGATCCCGGTGACCGCAATACGTGGCCCAGCGTTGTACTGGGTCTGAGCCGTCCGAGGCAGGTCGATCCCGGCCGTCGCGTAAGCGGCCTTCGTGAGGCCGGAGCAGTCGAATCCCCGGTCACCGTTGCCTGGCCCGTCGCCGCCCCAAACGTACGGCAGGCCGAGTTGCGCGCAGGCGAACGTGATCGCCGCCTGCGCCGCGCGGCTCGGGGCCTGGACAGCACCGCAGTTGTACTTCTGCGCCTGGTCGAGAACCTTCCGCACGTACCACTCGGCGTGGTTGTAGGCGAAGATCGCGCCGTGGAGATCCCGGCCGTCGCGGGCGCCGGAGTCGCAGAGGTAAGCCGCGGCGGCGTAGATGGCGTCGTGCGGGTTGTACCGCGACGGCGGATGAGCTCCGCCGGGCGGGATCGGGTGGCGGGCGACGACGCTGTCGAAAGTGGACTGCAGGAACTGCATCGGGCCGCCGGCTTTGGCGCTGTTCATCCCGCTGTGGACTCCGGGCAGCTTCGAGCGGCCGTGGTCGGTTTCGATCTTGCCGATGGCCGCGAGGATCGACCAATCGAGCCCGGGGCAAGTTCGTGCCGCCTCCCGGTACAGAACGAGGTAGTCGGCCGGGATGTCGGCAACCGCACCCGGCCCCGGGGCAGACGCCGCGCTCTGGCCGCTCGCCCCGGACAACGCGGTGAACAGGAAGACGACCACGACGACGCAAGCGGCGGGCGGTCCGAACAGCAGCAGTGCGGCCAAACAACCCCAGCGACCGGGGTTCTCGCGGATATGTTCCCGAGCGAGTTCGGCAGCGCGCAGAGCCAGCAGGGGGTTCATCGCCCACTGCCGAGCCGGTCGCGCAGTCGCTGCGCCCACGGATTGGGTGGCGGAATCATCGCCGTCGGCAGCAAGGTGTGCGAAGGCGACTTGCCCGGTTTGCCAACGAACCCGCGATTGCCCGCCTTGGCCGCGAGATCGCTACCGGTGAACTCCGGCGTCCGGCCGGTGACAGGAGGCGTCACGGCGTCGATGTCCGGCTTGAGGTGCGTCGACGGCAGCGGCTTCTGCCGTTCCGTTCGGGCATTGAGCGTCGAGAGCACGGCGGTGGCGGCACGCCACGCAGGCAAGGCACCAGACGCAGCTCCGAGGTTCGAGGAGTAGGTCTTCGCCAGCTCGGCACGGCGTGCCAGCGAGGCCTTGGCCGCTCCGGCCTTGAGGGTCAGCGCCGTCTGCGCGCGGCGCGCGGCGTCCGGCCACGAGACGGGCGCTCCGACGGTGTACTTCAGGACCTTGCCGCCCGCTCGCCCGCCAGTCCGCCCGGCAGTGACCAACCGGTCCTTCAGGCGTCCGACCGGCGCGATCGTCTCGGTGAACGCCGAACTCCCGGCCTTGACGGTGCGGGCAAGCCGGTCCGGCCCCGGCGGGACCACCGGAGCCGGCAGCGCCTTCGGGACGCTGCGAGGCCGGGCCAGTCGCTGCAGCCGCGAGTTGACCTGCGCCCGAACGCGCTGGAGGTTGGCGGCGAGGCGTTTGCGGAACAGGAAGCCGGAGAAGACGACCAGGTCGATGACGGCGAACCGGACGAGCTGCGGGCCGAGGTCGGCCACCATCAAGGTGCGTAGCAGCACCGTCATCACGGCGAGGAAGCCCATGCCGGCCAGCAGCCGGGCCAGGGTGGCGGCGATCGAGCTGACCCGGTAGCTGAGCTGGTGCTGCATGGACGGCACCAACGCGACGACCAAGGCGAGCGCCAGCAGCAGCCCTTCGAACAGCAGCAGGTACGGCGCGAGGACCTGGACGGCGTTCAGGCAGATCGTCAGGATCGCGAAGAGGAGCATCGCGATCGCGTACAGCCAGGCACCCAGCGCTCGATCGCCGTCGGCGACCTCATTGTACTTGCCGTAGTCACCGGGACAACCGTCGAGCTCGCGCGCCTTGGTGCTGTCGTCCTGTCCCGACCACGGGCCCTCGTCGAGGATCCGCTTCACCGAGTACTGGCAGGCGCCGTCGATCCCGTCGACCCGGCTGATCGGGGTGCCGTAGTTCAGCGTCTCCCACGGCGTGATCAACAGGTTGTCGATCAGCGCCTGCCCGATCGGCGCGGCCGGGTTCCCGGTACCGCCCGGCTGCTGCCCCATGATGACGCTCGAGACGTCGGCGCCGAGGTCCCGGCTGAGGGACAGCACGCCGTCGTCACCGACGAGGAAGTCGACGGGGTGCGTGAGGATCGCGACGGCGAGGACGTTGACCGCGATGGTGGACGCCGTCTCGCGCCACGCTCGCGTGGTGAGGCCACGGGCGAAAAGCAGGCCCAGGTAGCAGGTGGCGACGAGCATCGCGATCTCGCGGAGCCTCAGTTCGCCGATGACGGACGTCTGCCAGATCTTTTCAAGGCTGCGCGCCGGCGCCTTGATCCAGTCGATGACCTCGGTGGAGGCGGCCCATTCGGTGAACCAGACCGAAAAGCCGACCGCGTACTTCCCCGCCGCGAAGCCGATGTTCGCGAGCCAGAGCCAGATCGCGGGCATCGGGTTGTCCAGCAGCGAGGGCAGGTTGGCGAAGAGGTCGTAGTTGTGCAGGTCTCGGCCGTAGCCGTCGTCAATGCTGAAGATGCCGCCGAGATGGACGTGGTGGCCCGGATCGTCCTGCAGGGGCAAGGGCGGAGCATCCGGCTCCGGCGGCGGAGTCGGTGGCCGGCCGCCGGGGATCCACAGGCACGTCGGGAAGGGCTCGCACGGGTTCGGCGTTGTCTGCGCACCCGCGATACCCGGCGCGCAAAAGGCGATCGCCGTGACGATCACCAGAACGAATGCCACCCTCATGTGCCCTCCCGCGACTTCCGCTTCAGGCACGGCGCAACGGTCAGGGCTTCAATGCGGGTGGCGGAGGATGGCCGGGGTCGTGAGCACGGCTTCGGGCAGCGTCCGGTACGGCTGGGTCGTCACCTTGACCTTGCCGATCCGCCCGGAGTGATCGCGGACCAGGAACTCCCCGGCGCGAGCGCGCCGTTCCGCTTCTCCCCCACCAGGCGCCAACGGCGAGAGTTCCTTGGTGACGACATCCAGGTAGCGCGCGTCTCCGGGGTCGACGCCAAGCCAAGCGAGACCACTTCGCGCCAGGCCCTCATCGCGATGCCTGCCGAGGAACCGGACCGCGATCAGACCGCGCAGCACGTCGTCGCCGAGGTCGCGCGGAGCGTGCGACCCGAAAGCGGCGTCCGCGGCGTGCTTGCGTCCGTCCCGGACGAACTCCAGCGCGATCTGCTGACCCTCCGGCGTCCCGGTGACGTTGTACGCCTCGTCGCAGATGAACTCGCCCCATCGATCGGTGGTGAAGCAGACCTCCTTCGCGATCGCCGCGATCAGCAGGTGGAACGCACGGCCGAACAGCTTCCGGGGCGGGATCCGCGCGGCCATCCGCTCGTTGGCCGTCTCCAGCGTGCTGGGCAACGGGATCTCGTTGGTGCAGAACACGACCATGTCGGCGCCGAGCAGGTCGACCGGCTCGAGGTCGTCGTCGAAGATCGGCCGGGTGATCGGGTCACGACGCAGGCGTTCCAGCCGGTCCGCCAGCGCGCGAGCAGCCGCGTCGGTCTTGCCATGCCGCTTCAGGGTGCCGACAAGCCGATTGCTCGACGCGTCCGGCCTGCCGCTGACGGCGTCCAGGCCGCGGCCAAGCGCATCCCGCTCTGCCGAGTTGGACTCCAGGTCCAGCCAAGCTGCGAAGAACGTCTCGGCGATCCCGGTGCTCGACTTGCTGACGCTGCGGAAGACGCGCAGCGGGTCGCAGGAGTGCCGCAACCGCGACGCATCGGAACCATCCAGCGTGGGGTCGATGATGTCGACGATCTGGGACTCGCCCGGCAGCGCCGCGGCGACCGGCTCCCACTCACGGCTGCGCGTCCGGTCGATCACGATGACGCGGCCGTCGAGCATCAGCCGGACGACAGCGGCGACGTTCTTGAGGATCACCGACTTGCCGGCGCCAAGCTCGCCGATGACGGCGATCCCGCCGGACGAGTCGTGGGTCGGTCCGTACGTCGGGTCGAGAAGGAAGGGCGCGATCGCGCCGCCGTCCAGCGTCAAGCCGAACAGCGCACCGGTCGGGTCGCCGAAGTCCGTGGCCGAGACCGGCAGCAGCATCGCGCAGTCGCTGGCCAGGAGGTTCTGGCTGCACTCCCGGACCACCATCGGCGTGCTGCTGCCGGGCAACATCGCCTGGTAGAGCTGTCGCTGGCCGCCCAGCGGCCGTTCCCAGCGATACTCGCCGCCGAGGAACGCCTGCCGGAGTGCCTTCGCCTTGGCGTCCGCCTCGCGGGCGGTGGCTCCCCAGACGCACGCGAGCACGCCGACCTCGAGGTCGATCTCGGTCGAGCTGGCGCCGAGGCGGGCGTTCTTGTGCTGGATCTCCTCCTGCGCCGAGACGACGTCCGCCGGGACACCGGCCGCGTCGCCGGCGTGCTCCTCGTCCTGCCCCATCAAGTCGCGGGTTCGGCGCCGGTTCACGGCGCGTGCATCCTCGTTGGTGTGTGCGGTGATCCTCAGCACGTAGTCGACACCGAAGCCGATCTCCGCCAGCCGGGCGAGGATCTCGTGACCGGGGAAGGTGAACGCGCGCGGCATCTCGGCCAGCAGCAAGTAGGCCTGGTAGCTGGCGACCGCGCCGTCGTCGGACGGCGTCACGCACTTGAGGAACCGACGGCTCAGCATCTCCAACGGCGCCCAGCCACGTCGATCGGTGCGGCCTCCTTCGTCGAAAACACAGCTGCGGGCCATCGCCAGCCGCGCCCGGCCGTTCCCGCGCCGAAGCGTGAGCCCACTGTTGTGCAGGACGGAGGACCGTTCGAGCTGCGGTTCGTCGACTCCGCGCACCGGCGCCCGGCACAACCACCACAGCACCTCAGCCTCGGTTGCCGGACGCAGGGGCAACGCTCCGCCAAGTTCTTGCCCGGCGACGCGGGCACGCTCCCGGCCGGACTCGATCGCCGACGGAGTTGCCGGCCGGGCCGGCAGGCCGAGCTGTTCGCCGAGGGCCGCAGCGGTAGCACGGCGAAACGACTGCGCCGTTTCTTTCCAGCCGTGGCTGTTGAGCGGCTTGGCGATCCAGTAACTGCGGCCGAGGACGTCGAGCGTATCGAGCTGGTCCCAGGCGTTGTGGACGGTCTCGGCCCAATGCGGATTCGCGTCCAGGTCGATGCCGTCGAGGCAGCGCCGGACGATCGCGTGCGGCTGGACCTGCTCACACAAAGACGCGATCATCACCTCACCGCGCAACGACTTCATCAACGTCACCGTGCGGTCGTACAGCTCCTTGAGCTGCCGCCCCGTCGACCGGGCGCTCTCGTGGGGCTGGACCCGCCACACCGCCCACGTCGACCCGTCGGCGCAGAACAGCAGGTTGCCGGCCACATCGGTCACCGGACCATCCATCGCCACTACCTCCCGCGGGCCTGAGCGAGAATCGCCTGCAGCGGGGACTCCGCGGGCCCGACCGCCTCGGCGAGCGGGTGGAGGTAGAACCGGTCTCGCGTCCGGACCGGTTTCGCAGGCCGGTACGGCCGGTGGCCGAGCATCCCCGCCGCGGGGGTGAGCAGGTACGTGCCCAAGCCGATGAGCCAGCCCAGCGGCGTACGCGACTCGATCCGGGCGCGACGGACGAACACCGCCGACAGCGGCAAGAACCAGCGCGCCGGACCGAGCCAGTCCAGCAACGGCAGCTTCCACACCACGACCAGCAGAAGCAGGAAGAGGACACCTTGAGTCAGGGTGTACGGACCGCCGGGCAGGTAGCCGCCGTCGCGACCGGGCATGCGCCCGAACATCCGCGGGAACCGGCGCGACCGCGTGTACGAGCGGCCGACCAGGACTTCGCCGCGCGCGGTCAATGCGTGAACCAGGCGCCGAACATGCCGGCCACCGCGTCGAGGTTGAGCAGGATGCCGAGGAAGATCGCCGCGATCACCCCGTACTTGATCGCCCGCGTGAAGTTCCCGCGCGTGCCGACCAGCAGCCCGATCCCGCCGACGATGGCGGCGAGCAGGATGAGGCGCCGGACGGACTGGTCGCCCCACGCCAGGTTGGTGTCGATCCAGGACTTCACGTCCGCGGCGAGCACGGTCATCGGGGCCTCCTCGGCCTAGCGGCCCGCGCGCAGCGGCGCCGGATCGATGCGGTTGATCTCCCACCGGCCGGCCCGCGCGACGAGGGTCAGCGCGTAGTCGACGGGCGTGGTCTGCCCCGTGGCGTCGAATGCTCCGGCGCGCACGAGGAGGTGGACGGCCGTGCCGTCCGTGGGCCGGGCGGCCTGTCCCGGCTCGAACTTCTCGTGCGTCTTCAGCTCGGTCAGCTGGACAGCTGCGAAGGGTGCCGGCGACGGCGGGGCAAGGCTTGCTCCAGGGCTGACGAACCGGTCGAGCTGCCCTTGCCCCGCCAGGTAGGCGGCCAGGAAGCCGGCGACCGACTGCCCGATGGGCCCAGCAGGATCGACGGCCTCGTCGTACGCCGGATCGACGGCTCCCAGCGTGCCGGGGCAAGCAACCGGGGACGGCAGCGACGTCGCCACGTACGCCCCCTCAGCGCCTGTCATGGCGACCTGGGCGCAGAGCAAGCTCGCCCTGCGCTTCCCGTCCGACTGGAGGACGAGGACGTCAGCGACCACCACGACGGACCACGAGCCCGCATCGGGCGAGACCTCCGAGACCACGGCCGTGTCGATCGGGACTTGCGTACCCGGCGCCCGCTGCAGCTTCACTCCGGCCGGAAAGAAGGTCTCGACCCCGGCGGAATCGTCCCGGGTCGCCGAGAGCCAGGACCGGACGTACATCTCGGCCCAGCCCGCCGGCGCCGCCGAGGACGCGGGTGCGCCACCGTCCCGCATCGGTGGCGCACCCGCCGACTGGAGGACGACGAGACCGGCGACCGCGAGCACCGGGCCGGCCAGAACGGCCAGCCAAGCCAGCGCCCGGCCACCACACCGGGTCGCACCACGCCACGCAGCCTCGGAATCGACGTCCGGCAGCATTTTGACCAGTGGGCCATGTCCGGATCCCGTTTGGCTTCGGAATCTGATCACTGCTCACCTCCGCCCTCGCCGCAAACGCATTCCCCAGCACCCGAGGCACGCAGCCGAAGAGCCGCTGTGATTCAGCCGGCCCAGGGAAGATCACCTCCGGGGAACTCGGCCGCAGCTGCCGTGAGCTGCTCCAACGCACGCTGGCGGTGCCGGGTGATCGTCGGCTGGCTCAACCTCAGGACCGTGCCGATCTGCCGGTCCGTGGCCACGCCGTCCCGGCCCACCGGCTCGCCGAAGTAGCGGGTGGTCAGGATGGTCGCGGAGTGTTCGTCCAGCCGCTCTTCCGACACCGCCCACGACAGCAGCCCCAGCAACTCCTCCGACGCGTCCATCTCCGGCGGGACCGCCGCGAGCGGTCGGTGGACCTCGTCGTCGTCCATGCTCACGACGTCCGCGGCGGCCTGGCCGTGATCGACGCCGAAGTCTCGCTGCGCCGCGCGCTGGGTCTCGCGCACGAGATTCGCCGCGACGTGGTTGCGGCGCCGCAGGGGATAGCAGCGAGACTGCTCCCAGAGGTGCCCGATGACCGACGCCTGGATGTCCCGGCTGTCCTCCGCCGCCGAAACACCACCACCCGTCACACCACGCCGGACACCGACTCCCCCGGCAGCCACCCGCACCGCGTGCACGACCCGGCCCACGATCCCCGGGACCGCCGGAAGCATCGCGTTCACCACGATCTCGGCCGCGACCGCGCCCCCGGGCTCCGCGGCACGGGTGAGCAGGGCGCGCAGCACCTCGTCGTGACGGGGGTAGTCACGCGTCGCCAAGACCGCGACCAGATCCTGGTGGCACGTGATGTCGGCGAACGCGGGCGATGCGCTGGACCAGCTGCTCAGCGCCTCGTCGAACGTCGCGATGACGCGGTCCTGCTCGAACTGCTTCTGCAGCATGGTGAGGGGGCTGTTCGCGGTGGAACGGCTGCTCGACGACGACATGACACCGGCTCCTTCACTCGGATGACAAGATCCGGGCCAGCCTCGGAACCAGTGCTCGCTCCCTCCCTGAGCCAGTTCCCTGCCCCCGACCAGGAGCAAGCCGACATTCACACTTCCGAGTGGGCCGTGCTTCTGCCCGTCCCTGGACTGAGACTTGTAATTTTTGTAGTCTTACAAAATGCAGGATCTGGTGGGGCCGCGGAAGATTTCACCGGTCAACCAGGTCGCGATCCCCGTCAAGCTGCTACGCGCGCTGGGCCTGGCACCTGGTGACTCGGTGTACTTCGAGCTACGCGACGAGACGAGTGGCGAGCTCACCATCGTGGCTGAATGGCAGGTGCGTAGTCGCTACGCAGGCGGTGGTGACGACCCACACCCTGGCCCACGATCGAGTGACGCGTCTAGGCTCCAGGACCGGCCGTCAGCACGAATCCAGGAAGAAGGCACGACCGATGTCCAGTGAGCGGCGAGGCGGCCTGCTCATTCCCACCGACGGCGAGTCCGCCGAGGAACTCGCCGTCCAGGTCCTCGGCTGGCAGGGAAGCCTGGTCAAGGACATCACCTTGTTCGGCAGCCGAGTCTCGGTCCTGGCGCGGGTCGATGAGGAGGCCCACGCCTTTCGGCAGCAGACGAACACACCGCCCATCACCGACCGCGCGTCGGTCGCCTTGTGGGAGTGGCCCGAGCTGACCGCACCGCCATCGGTGGTCGCGCTCTCGGCTGTGATGGCAACCGGGGCGCGCTGGCAACAAGGAATGAAGGCGGTCAGTGGTTTCGCCGGCTTCAGCTCGACTGTCCTGCTTCTCACGCAGGACACGCCAGCACCAACGTCCTGCCTCGCGGACGCCGAGCGTTACGGAGTCTGGGTGGTGCGGGCCGGATCATCGGACACGGTCGTCGAACACCAGGGCAGGGTCGGTCCCGTCGCCACCGCACGACCGACGACGGTGACCCGGTGGACCGAAGAGCTGGTCTACGCTCGTCTCATCGAAGACGGCCTTGTCGAGGCCTCGCCGGCGCGCTGAGATCCGCCGGATCGTTGCCCCGCCCGGCCCAGTGCCCGAGGTACTTCGGGACGTTCCAAGCGCGCCGGGTGTCGTTGATGTCCATGTGCTTGAACTGCGCGGACGAGCACTGCTCGGTCCATGCTTGGCGCCGTGCCGCGAGGTCGCCGGCCCGGAGAATGTCGCTTCGGATCCGGTGGAGGATCTCGATCGAGTGCAGGAACGCAGCCAGCTCGGGATCCGGCGCCGACGCCAGTGCCTGGAGCGACCGGCCGTTGCACCAGTCGCAGGAGCAGTGCCAGTCCGGGTGATCGGGGTCCAGCTGTGCGGTCTGATCGATCTTGTCGAGGTGAACGTAGGACAGGAGCCGTTCCACGACGGCCGCGGGCTTTGGCGAGCGGCCTCCCCCGCCGTCCGAGGTCGGGTAGAAATGCCGCAGGCTCGACCGCGTTCCGACTGCGGCGGCAGCGGCGCCGTACGCCAGGGCACCGATCGACGACGTGTCACATCGGAGAAGCAGCACCGGAACGTGTACTTGCAACAGCGCCACCAGCCCGTATACCGCCCACTTCGTGCCAAGCGGGTCGTCCAGGTGCTCCAACGCGACCGCGATCGGGACTCCCGCCTCCGTCACAGCCTCGACCAGGCACGGCAAGTTCTCCGGGTGCAGCCACCTCACGTGGAGGAACAGCGGTGCCACGACGTCGGGCCCCAATTCCGCTGTCCGCCTCAGTACGCTGCGCATCCCGTCCTCGTCGTGCTCGTCGACGTACCCGCCGTCCGGGATCACGGCCGGCAGCCCGAGCAGGCGCTGCCGCCGGATCCAGCCGGCGTCGAATGCGGCTGACGCCGGTAGCCGGTTCTTGCCCGTGTACCGGGAGCGGTCGACCAGAATCGGCCGCTTGTAGCGCTGCACGCGGACAAGATGCTCGGCCTTCTGCAGGGCCTTTTCGCCGGTCAGTACGATGCCGCCGCCCGCGCGGTTCGCGCGCTCGATCGCGATGTCGATGTGCGCATCGCTCGCGTCGGCCTGGACGAGGAGGACGTCGGCCAGGGCCGTCTTCAGGCGGCTGTACGGCGCATCCGCTGCCGACGCGATGGAGATGGGTTCGACCACGCTGACCCCCTCGGGTCCCAGGTTGTCCGAGTTCATGATCGCACCGCCGCCGGGCCGGAGTCGTCCACCACAAGGGGCAGGTAGTGACGCCGGAAGGGCTCCGGGAGCATGAGCGCGATTCCCGCAACGGCGTCGACATCGTGTCCGTGCCGGTCGAGTTGGGTTTTGACCAGGCCGGCGATGTGCCGCGGCGACTCCGCGGGGAGGTCGCCCGGTTCGCGTTTGCTCCAGCCGTACTGGTTCAGCCGGATGCGGAACGACTTGAACTGGTTGGCCGAGATGCAGTCCAGGTCGGCGGCGCGCTGGATCAGCATCGCCATCGAGACCTTCCAAGTCAGCTTCAGCTCGGCCAGCTTCGGGAACTGCCGTACGGTCAGGCCTGCCAGCAGCGGTTCGAGGTCAGTCGCGGGCGCGAGGAACTCGCCGGCGAACTGGTTGGCTTCCTTCTCCTGCTCGTCCGACGGCATCTCGTGCATGATCAGGTGGCCGACTTCGTGTGCCAGTGTGAACCGCTCGCGATCGGGCGGCAGACCACGGTTGATCAGGATCAACGGTTGCCGGCCCGCAGGCCAGGTACTCACCGCGTCCTGTGCCGTCGTGCCCAGGTCGCGGCGCATGACGCGCACGCCTGCGGATTCGAACAGACCGACCACGTCGTGGACGGGGCCGTCAGGCACGTCCCAGAATTTCCGGAGCGTGCCCGCAATCGTCGCCGGGCTCCCGTGCTCTTCGACAGGCATCCGGATCAGCTCACGCCGCGGCAGCAGCCTGTCCACGTCCGTCGACAAGCGATCGACGGAAAGCCGGGTCAGGTGCGTCAATCCTTCGACGGCACGCATCGTCGTCACCGACATGACACTGGAACGGCGCCGGTGGTGCAGGCACGTGACCTCGACGCCGCCGACTGGCTCCGAAGTCCGGAGCAGGTCCGGCGGCACCGCAAGGGCGGCGGCGACCTTGTCGAGGTAGTCGCCCGTCAGGGGGAGGAGTCCCTTTTCGACCTTCGACACGAAGCCCTGCGAGATCCCGGCGGCGTTCGCCAGGTCGTGCTGCGCCCAGCTCCTGGCCTCACGGACCAGGCGCACCATGCGCGCCGCTGCTGTCGTATCGGTCATCGAACCTCTTCGCCTCGCAACTCGACCACCAAAGTCTACCAAAGATGGCTGCAAAAATTCCGAGATGACGCCCGCGCGTCCTTGAGGTCCAGCGCGGCCAGGAGGTTTCCCCAGGGGGGCGACGACCGCGCCGATGAGATCGCGGACCCCGGTTGTGGTCAGCCGCCTACCGCGACGGCTCGCGGCTGGTCACGTTCGAGTGCGTCGAACGACCCCACCTCCATGATCAACACGGCAGCGGTTACGGGCGACTGTAAAGCCGGGACACAGTGGTGAATGCACGCTTGGGCTCCCATGTGCCGTCCGGTCGGACGGCAACCAGCCCGTAGGCGGCCCGGTCGAGGTCTGCTTGCGGATCGGAGTCGTGTGGATAGGTCCAGCTGGCGAAGGTGAACACGAAGGCGCCGTCCGCGCCTGCTTCGACCAGCACGTCGAGCACTTCGCGGATTTCGCCGGCCTGTTCGTCTTCGCTGCGCTCGTAGGTTCCCCGCAGCCGGGGTGGCGTTTGGGCATGGTCGACGATCGTCCAGGCGAGCGCACCGCGATCACGGGCTCCGCGATAGGTGGCACATCCGATCTCGCTGGCCACGACCGGTTTTCCGTGCCGGCTCCACTGCGCAATGGCGCCGGGGAATCCGTGCCGAGTCTTGGAGTCGCGGTAGGCGTCGACACAGACAATGTCGAACTCCGACCAGTCGACCTCCTCCCACATGCCCGAGGCGTAGGTGAGCGGACCGCTGAAGTACTCCCGGGCGAGAGTGCGGGCGCGAGCCAGGACCGCGTTGAGGCGGGTGTTGAACGACCCGCGTCGTGCGGTGCTGAGCATGAGCCGCCATGGTGAGGCGAAGGTCCGTCCGCGCTCGGTGACTCCGGCGCCGGAGACCAGCCCTCGCATGAACATCGTCAGCTCCCAGCCCACCACGAGCACGACGTCCCCGTCGGCGGTGAGCTGCGCGGCCAGCCGTGCCGCCTCGGCCACGGTGCTGAGGAATTCGTGCTCGGTCGCGTTGTGTCGCTGCGGCGACAGCCACACCGCCAGGCCGTGCCGCTGCGCGCACCGGGCGGCCACCTGCATCCGCTCCAGATCGTGGCCCACGATGCGCACCGCGGAACAATGGAGGTCTTCCGCTATTGCTCGCATGTCTCGCTCGACCGCTGCGGCGTCGAAGAGCGGGCGCGACTCGCGTCCGGCGAACACCATCACGCCGACGTCGTACACCACGCCGCGCAACGACAGACCCGCGACACCTGGCCCAGTCATCCGATAACCCGCTTGCTCGGTGCGCCGACCGCTTCTGCGTTGTCCACATTGAAGGGTAACAGGATGCTGGTCAGCCAGTGCATCGCGCGGTGGTCCGCGGCGCGGGCCCGTGTTCCTCGAAGCCGTGCGCCCGCGTGTGCGATGTCGAAACGCGGACGGTCACCCAGCCAAGCCCAGCGGCGGCGCCGGCACCAGCCTGACGCAGCCAGGAAGCTGCGAGCACGCCGCCGGAGAAGAACCACAGGCCGAGCGGATGGTTGAAGGTGAGGCCGACCAGGCCGGCTCGCGCCGCCACGGTCGCATATCCGACAAATCCGTGCCAGTCTCGAGGTTCGGGGTGATTGCCCTCGGGGACGGGGCCACCGTGCACGAAGACCACAGCCGGCCGGGCCGGTTCATCGGCACCGCCGGCATAGCTGTCCATTGCATCGGCGCGGATAATCGACGGCCTTGAGGCCGGGGACACCGAATTCCTCGCCGACGACGTCATGGCGGCGCTGTCCGGCTCCGTGGAACACCTGACCTTCGCGGCCGCCGGCTGACGTCCCCGTCACCCGGGGACTACACGCACCTGTTCGCCGTCCGCATCGCCGACCACTACGAACAGGTCCGGTTGCCCCGGTTCCACGTGATCACGCTGTTCCACAAGACCCGGCCCGAGGACTTCTACGTCGGCGGCCAGCCGACCGCGGCCGGGGTGCGCATCGTCATCGACCACATCGCCCGGCACAACCCCGACCAGGAGGCCCCCGGTGGATCAAGGGCATGCTGCAAGCCCAGCTCGAAACCCACGGGGGCCGCACCGGGCGTTCCACGACGACGAAACCAGCGAGGACCTCTGGATCAACGGAATCGTGCCACCTCCAGGAGGCTCCGACGCCGAGAAGAACTGGGCGAAGCAGAACTCGGCGTATCCCGGCTGACCGCACCGCCGGGTGGCGTTGCCGACACATCGAAGTTGTCAAGCCGGTGAGCGAATGTGCGATGCCGGCAATGGACACTTCGGAGCACTGGCCATCATGGTCAGAGCGCGAGCACAGTCGGGTGCAGGTCTGGACGAGACGCTCTGTGACGTCGCCGCGCTGCACGCGGTCCTGGAGAACGGATCGGAACCCGACGGGCCGGTGTCGCGACGGCCGTCCGCGACCACGGAACCACTGCCGGCGACGGAGGAATACCTCCGCGCTCGGCTGGTCGAAGTGTACCGTCGCGCCGCGCGGAGCGAGTGTGCCGCGAGTTCACCTGGACAGCGTGGACTGGCCTGCCACCTCGGTTGACAAACGGGGCAGAGCCCAGAAAAGTGACCGGCGACGCTCCGCAACCGCTTTGCCCGGCCGGGATTCCGAGCCCGCGCCATCGGACCTCTCGTACGAGCGGGCGAATTCGCATTGCTTCCGCGGGTACCGATCACCTCTTGTGGCCGTTCCGAGCCGGGCTCGCGAAGTGACGCCGGTATGCGAAAGGTTCTCCAGTGACCGATCACCAGGTGGCCATGCTTCTGGTCGACGTCGCGCTCGTCATCGCCCTGGCCGGCGCGGCCGGGTTCCTCGCGCGCAAACTGGGTCAGCCCGCGGTCGTCGGGGAAATCGTCGCCGGGATCGCCGTCGGGCCGACGCTGTTCGGCGGTGTCCTCACCCGTTGGCTGTTCCCCGATGACGTCCGGCCGTTTCTTTCGGCGCTGGCCAACATCGGCCTCGCCCTGTTCATGTTCCTGGTCGGCATGGGCATCGAGCACGCCGGCGCCGCTGGCACCCGCCGAGCCGTCGCCGCCGTCGCGATCGGGTCCGCCGCGCTGCCGTTCGGGCTCGGCGCCGGGGTGGCCTGCTACCTCGCCGGGCACCACCAGCCGGTCAGCCGCACCGGATTCGTGCTCTTCGTCGGCGTCACCCTGTCGATCACCGCGTTCCCGGTCCTCGCCCGGATCATCGCCGAACGTCGGCTGACGCGGACCGCCGTCGGCACGATCGCGCTGTCCGCCGCCGCCGTCTGCGACGTCGTCGCGTGGACCATGCTCGCGTTCGTGCAGGCCGTTTCCGCGCAGGACTTCGGCGCGCACTGGCAGCCCCTGCTCCTGATCCCGTTCGTCGCCGTCATGTTCGGTGCCGTGCGGCCGCTGCTGAACCGCCTGCTCGCCGGCGCCACTCCGCCGGCCGCGACAGTGACCGTCATCTTCACCGGCGTCCTCGCCACCGCCGCAGCCACTCAGCTGATGGGTCTCCACCTGGTCTTCGGCGCGTTCCTCTTCGGCCTGATCATGCCGAAGAGCGCGACCCGCGAAGTCCGCGAGTCCCTCACCCGCCCCCTCGAAGTCGCGACGAAACTGCTGCTGCCGGTGTACTTCGTCATCACCGGCTTCAACGTCGACCTTTCCCGCCTCGGGCTCGCCGGCGTCGTCGACCTCGGACTCGTCGTCGCCCTCGCCATCCTCGGGAAGTACGCGGGGGCGTACGCCGGCGCCCGGGCCGGCGGGCTGCCCGCCGAGCGTTCTGCCGTCATCGCCACCCTGATGAACACGCGCGGGCTTACCGAGCTCATCGCACTGGGCATCGGCCTGCAGACTGGGCTGCTCGACCAACAGCTCTACGGCGCCATGGTGCTCATGGCCATCATCACCACCGCGATGGCCGGGCCGCTGCTGGCCCTCATCGCCCGCCGCGCCGGGCGGCAGGGGCTGGACGCCTTCGGTGACCTGGAACCGGTCCGGGTCCGCCAGCCGTGAGGTGGTCTACCGGTCGTCCAGGGCGAGGATGGTGCGAGCGGTGGCCGGTGCGGACGCGCGACCGAGGACGGAGAAGTGGTCGCCGTCCAGTGACACCCGGCGGAACGCCGCCGAAGTGTGCTTGGCCCACCGGGCATCGAAGTTCTGCGAGCGGGACGCCGTCAACAGGTCGACCGGTGCGGTGGTGACGCCCTCGGGCCGGTGGTTGCGGCCTGCCTGGTACACCGAGCGGAACCTGTTGACGTAGCAGACGAACTCGGTCTCGTTGAGGCCGGCGAGGTGCGGGATCACCCGGGCCAGGAGGGGGAAGCGCCGGTGGAGCTCGGCTGCCAGGCGTTCCTTGGTAGGGGCGTCCAGGCCTGCGCGGACCGCGCACCACAGTTCCGCCACCGACGCGCCCGGTGGAGTGCCCTCCCAGGCGAACCCGGCGAGCAGGGCCCGCTCGTGTTCGGGCGTGAACATCCCGGCGTCGTCCGGGCTCGGGAGGTCGAGCTCGTACGGCGAGTCGACGAGGACCAGGCGTTCGACGGGCCGGCCGCGCTCGTCGAGCAGCTTCGCCATCTCGAAGCCGATCAGGCCCCCGAGGCTCCAGCCCACAAGCACGAACCGGCGCTCGGCGCCGAGCCGCGACACCAGGGCCGCCACGTACTTCTCCGCCAGGCCGGCGATCGACAACGGCCGGGGCACCTCGAACTCCTCGTGCGCCGCCTTGATGCCGTAGAGGTCGGCCCGGCCGGAGAATTGACCGGCCAGTGCGAGGTAGCCGTAGACGTCGCCGCCGACGTCGTGGATGGCCACGAAGGTGACGTCGGAGCGGCCGGGGTCCCTGGTCAGCGGCACGACGACGGCCTGCCCGTCACGGGGCGCGGAGGGCCCGCCGGTGAGCCGGTTCCAGACCGCGGTGACCTGCTGGTCGATGGTCCGGCAGCCGGCCAGGTCGGCGAGCTCGAACTCCGTCTCGAAGGCGTCGTTCAGCTCGGCCAGCATGACAAGCGACTTCAGCGAGCTGCCGCCCGCCGCGAAGAAGTCGGTGTCCCCCGCGAGCTCGTCGTTTTCCAGGACCTGTGCCCAGAGTTCGCTGATCGTGGCCCGCACTTCGTCCTCGGTTTTCATCGGTCTGCCCTTCGCGGTCGAACTCCGGGAGGCGGTCACAGGAGCGGGAGTTCCGACAGCGGCTCCGCTGGGTTCGCCACCAGGCCGAAGGCCGCGCGGACGACGTCCGCCATCGCCTCCGCCGTCTCCCGCCGAAACAGGGAACTGTCGTAGTTGAGGCTCACGCGGAAGCCGTCTTCGGTCTCGTCGACCAGGAAGGTCACCGGGAACTTGCTGATCCGGGGCCGGTCGACGTGGTACTGCCCGACGGCCAGGTCCTCGCCGCGGAACAGCTCCGCCACCGGCAGCCGCGGGTAGTAGGCGAACATCACCTCGAACAGCGGAGGGTGGTTGCCGTCCGCCGGGAGCCCGAGGTCGCGGACCAGCGTCTCGAACGGGTACTCCTGGTGGTCCAGGGCCGCGAAAAGCTCGGTGGCGTGGGCCTCCACCAGCTCACGCAGCCCCCGCGCGCGATCCACCCGCACGCGGACGGCGAGGGTGTTCACGAACATGCCGATGGTGGCCCGGATCCGCGGATCGCGGCGGCACTCCACCGGGATGCCCACGGTGACGTCGTCCTGGCCGCCGATGTGCGCCAGCACGCCCGCGAACAGCGAGAACAGCACCGAAAACACCGTGGTGCCGGCCTCCCGGGCCAGCGACTCCACCTGTTTGCGGCGCTCCGCCCCGATCCACACGTCCACGTAGCCGCCGCTGAACCGCTGCACCGCGCCCTTCGGGAAGTCGAACGGCAGGGCCAGCGGCGCCCGCTCCCCGCCGAGCTTCCCGATCCAGTAGGCCCGCTGCCGGGCCCGCTCGTCCGCGGCCGCTTCTCCGGCGAGCAGCGCGTAATCGGCGTAGCTCAGCCCCGGCTCGTCGAGGTCGTCGCCGCGGTACAACCGGATCAGCTCGGTGAACAACAGCGCGACCGACGCGCCGTCGAACACGATGTGGTGGACATCGATGACGACGTAGTGCTCCACGTCCGAGCTCTTCGCGAGCTTGATGCGCATCAGCGGCGCCTCGGCCAGGTCGAACGGCCGCACGAAGCCGTGCAGCACGGCGGTTTCCTCGCCAGGGCGGAGATCCGCGCGCGCGATCGGCACCTCGGCGGTGGGTTCGACCAGGCCGACGACCTGGCGGTTGCGGATGGCGAACCGCGTGCGGAAGGCGTCGTGGCGCCGGACCAGTTCGCGCACGGCCGCGCGGAAGCGGGTCTCGTCGAGCGGGCCGCGGACGGCGAACGACAGCGGGATGTTGTAGGCCGTGCTGCGTGGATCGAGCCGCTGCAGGTAGTAGACGCCGGCCTGGGCCGTCGTGATGGGGTACTCAGTGGCCGCCGGCCGGGCACCACCGGCGGCCGGGGACGACGCCCGCGGCGCGCGTTCCCCGGCACTGTCGCGGATCTTCGCCGCCAGCGCACGCACGGTCGGGTGGTAGTAGAGGTCGCTGATCCGCAGCCCGGCGCCCAGGTCTTCGTTGAGCCGGGCGATGATCGTCATGGCGCGGAGGCTGTCGCCGCCCAGGTCGAAGTACGAGTCGTCGACGCCGGCCCCGGGCGCGGCCACGACGGACTGCCAGATCGCGAGCACCCGGCGCTCGAGCCCGGTCTCCGGCGCCGCCGCGACCATGCGTGGTCCCGGCCGTTCCGGTCCGCCGCGGGCGAGCAGCGCCCGCCGGTCCACCTTGCCGTTCGGCGTCAGCGGGAACTCCCCGAGGCGGGCGAGCCCGGCCGGGACCAGGTAGCCCGGCAGGACAGCGGCGAGCGACCGCCGGACCTCGTCCGGCCCGGTCCGCGGCTCGTCGGCCACGTAGTAGGCGTCCAGCTCGGCGGTGCTCCCCTCTCCCCGGACCAGCACGGCCACCTGCCGGACCCCGGGCAGCCGCTGCAGCGCGACCTCGATCTCCCCCAGCTCGATGCGCCGCCCGCGGATCTTCACCTGCGCGTCGCGACGGCCCAGGAACTCGAGGTTGCCGTCCGGGCGCCACCGGGCGTGGTCGCCGGTCCGGTACAGCCGCTCGCCGGGAAACTCCGGGTGCTCGGTGAACACCGCCGCGTCGAGCTCCGGACGGTTGACGTACCCGCGGCAGAGCCCCCGGCCGGCGAGGTGGATCTCCCCGGCCACGTCGATGCCGGCCGGGTGCCCGGCGGCGTCGAGGACGTAGACCCGGGTGTTGTCGACGGGCCGGCCGATGGGAACGGCCCCGGTGCCATCGGCCAAGCGGTAGACCGTGCTGTAGGTCGTGTCCTCGGACGGGCCGTAGAGGTTCCGGACCTCGGTGCGGCCGACGTCCAGCACCTCCCGGAGCGCGGGCGGCGCGGGCTCGCCGGCCACGTTGACCGCCGTCACGCCCGACAGGTCGTGGCCGGCGCGGGCCAGCTCCATGATCACCGAGGGCACGGTGTTGAGCAGGACGCGCCGGTGTGCGCCCAGCCACTCGCCGATGTGTGCCGGGGATTCGATGATCCGCACGGCCTTGCCCGCGACCAGGGAGTAGCACAGCTCGAAGATCGAGAGGTCGAAGCAGATGGAGGTGGCGGCGAAGACCACTTCGGCGTCGGTGCCGGCGAACTCGCGCAGGCACCACTGGAGGAACGCGGCGAGGTTGTCGTGGGTGATCTGCACGCCTTTCGGGTTCCCGGTGGACCCGGAGGTGTAGATGACGTACGCGGTCGCCTCGGGTGACGGTGACGCGGCCGGGACAGCGGGCCACTCGCCGAGGGCGGCCCGGAAGCGGCGCACGAGCGGTGCATCCACGACGACGTCGCAGTGGCAGTCGCCGAGGATGAACTCGATGCGGCGGTCGGGGTAGGCCGGGTCGAGCGGGACGAAGGCGGCGCCGGCCTTGAGCACGCCGAGCAGGCACACGACCAGCCAGTCGTCCCGGCCGAGCAGAATCGCGACGTGGTCTCCGGGGCGCACGCCCAGCTCCGCGGTGAGGAACCCGGCGAACTGGTCGGACCGCATGCCCAGCTGCGCGTAGGTCACGACCTGGTCGCCGACCAAAAGTGCCGGATCGTTTGCCGAGGCGGCGCACCGGTCGGCGAAGCGGGTCGCGAACGGCAGGCCGCCGGGGTCGGCACGGCCGCGGCCGAAGGCCAGCACGAGATCCCGTTCGGCCGCCGGCACGCACCGCAGCTGCCCCAGCGGGCGCGTCGCGTCGTCGCACGCGTCGGCGAGCACCGTCTCGAACGCGCCGGCGAACCGGCGGACCGCGCCTTCGTCGTAGAGGTCGGTGTTGTACTCGACTTCCATCGCGAGCCCGGCGGCCGAGCCGCGGTCGGCGAAGGTGAAGGTCGCGTCGAACTTGCTGAACCGCTGTGGGGCCGGCCGGCGCCGCAGCCGGAAGCCGGGACCCTCGATGTGGCCGAGCGCCTGGTTGTCGGTCGCGTTCTGGAGGACGACCAGCAGGTCGAAGACCGGGCTGCGGCCGGGATCGCGCCGCAGCGCGAGGTCGTCCACGATGGCGTCGAACGGGTGGGCCCGGTGCTCCAGTGCTGCCGTGGTGCCCGCCTTGACCTTGGCCAGCAGCGCGCCGAACGTGTCTCCGGGGTCCATTGTGGTCCGCAGCGGGACCGTGTTGACGTAGAACCCGATCTGGTCTTCCAGGTCGACGTGGTCCCGCCCGGCGACCGGGGTGCCGAGCGTGATGTCCGGCTGGCCGCTCTGCCGGAACAGGGTCGCCTTGAGGGCTGCCACCAGCACCATGAACAGGGTGCACCCGTGCCGGGCGCCCAGCTCCTCGACCCGGGCGGCGAAGGAGGCCGGGAAGGCGTGCTCGACGACCGCGCCGGCGTGGGTCTTGACCACCGGACGCGGTTTGCCGCCCGGCAGGCCGGCCGGAGGCACGGCGTCGATCCCGGCCAGGGTGGCGCGCCAGAACGCGCGGTGGGCGTCGTGCCGCGGGGACGCCAGGCGGTCCCGCAGCCAGGCGGTGTAGTCCTTGTACTGGACTCCCAGCTCGGCGACCGGCGGGCCCGCCGGCGCGGGATCGTAGAACTTCAGCAGGTCGCTCACGAACACGCCGAGCGACCAGGCGTCGCAGACGCTGTGGTGGACGGCGAAGGCGAAGACGTGGCTACCGTCCGCGGTCTCACCGAGGGCGGCCCGCAGCAGCGGTCCCCCAGCGAGGTCGAACGGCTGTCCCGCGAACTCCGCCAAGGCCTCCTCCCCGGTCGACGACAGGTGCCCGAGGTGGAAGCCCGTCGCCGACACGGTCCGGATCACCTGCCGCACCTCGCCGTCCGGGCCCGTGCGGAACACCGTGCGCAGGCTTTCGTGCTTGCCGATAACGCTCAGCAGCGCCCGCTCCAGCCGTTCGGCCGCGACCTCGCCCCGGATCTCGTAAACCGAGCTGAGGTTGTAGGCCTGGGACGCGGATTCGAACTGCGAGGCGAGCCAGAGCCGCCGCTGCGCGTTGGACAGCTCGTAGTCGTCGGCGGGCGCCAGCCGGGGGATGCCGGCGAACCGGCCCGGCGCGGCGGCGCTGACGACCGCCGCGAGGTCGTCGAGGCGGGAGTGTTCGAACACGGCACCGACGCTCAGCTCGACGCCGAAATCCTTCGAGACGTAGGACACCAGGCGGATGGCGGTGAGGCTGTGCCCGCCCAGCGCGAAGAAGTCGTCGTGCCGGGCGATCCGCCCGCGGTCGAGCAGGCGCGCCCAGAGCCGGGCCAGCCGTTCTTCCACCGGGGTGGCGGGCGGCTCGAACGCGGTCGCCACGTCGTCGCCGCGGGGCGCCGGCAGCGCCCGCCGGTCGAGCTTGCCGCTCGGCGACCGCGGGAAGGACGGCCGCCGGACGAAGTAGGTCGGGATGGCGAAGGGCGGCAGGGTCCGCGCGACCTGTTCCCGCAGGGACCGCGGGTCCAGCGGAGAGCCGGCGATGTAGTAGGCGACCAGCACGTCCTCACCCCGGACCGGCTTGGCGCAGACGACCACGTCGGCCACGCCGTCCAGTGCGCGGATCGCCCGCTCGACCTCGCCCGGCTCGATCCGGAACCCGTTGATCTTCACCTGGTCGTCGGCGCGGCCCAGGAACTCCAGCCGGTCGCCGTCCTCGCAGCGAACGAGGTCCCCGGTCCGGTAGAGGACACCGTCGAAAGCGGTCTCGGCCGGATCGAGCCGGACGAACCGGCGCGCCTGCTGCTCGGGGTCGTTGAGGTAGCCCTTGGACAGGCCCGCGCCGCCGAGGTACAGCTCGCCGGCCGTGTCCGGCGGGCACAATCGCTGCTGGGGGTTCAGGACGAACAGGCGGATGCCGTCGATCGGGCGGCCGATGGGGATCGGGCCGCCGTCCGGCCGCAGGTCCGTGGCGTCGAGCCGGTGGTAGCTGACGACGTCGGTGAACTCGGTGGGGCCGTAGGAGTTCATGATGCTCGCCCGGAAGTGGGACGAACTGGTCCACGCAGCGAGCTTCGCGGCGTCGATCGGTTCCCCGCCGAGCACGACGTGGCGCAGCGACCGCAGCGCGTGGAACTCCCGGTCGCCGCCGAACTCCAGCAGCGGGTAGAAGGCGCTCGGCGCGCTGTTGACGACGTCGATGCCGTGCGCGTCGACGTACCGGGCGGTGGCGGAGTAATCGTCCAGGGCCGTGCCCGGCAGGTGCAGCCGTCCCCCGCACAGCAGCGGCGCGAAGAGGTTCTTCTGGGCCAGGTCGAAACTGACCGGGGCGATGAGCAGGAAGTCCGGTTGCTCTTGGTCGCACACCTCCCGCAGGTACCAGGCCAGGAGGTTGCGGAACGCCCCGTGTTCGACCGCGACCCCCTTCGGCGTGCCGGTCGACCCGGACGTGAAGATCACGTAGACACTGTCGTCCGCGCGGACGTCCGTCCCGGGGTCGGTTTCCGGGTAGTCGCGGATCCGGTCCGCGAGCCGGCCCAGCGCGATCACGTTCGCGACGGGCACCGGGAGGTCACCGGGCTCCCGCACCACCACCGCGGCCGCGCCGCTCTGCTCGATCAGCAGCGCCTGGCGGTCCGCCGGATAGCGCAGGTCGATCGGCACGTAGGCCGCGCCCGCCTTGAGCGTGGCGAGGACGGCCACGATCAGGTCGCGGCCCGCGGGCAGCGCGACCGCGACGAAGTCCCCGCGCCCGAGACCGTGTTCCTCCCGGAAGAAGCGGGCGAGCCGGTTGGCGTCTTCGTCGAGCTGCCGGTAGCTGAGGGCGCCGGCGGCGTCCACGACCGCCACGGCGTCCGGGGTGGCGGCGACCTGCCCGCGGAAGTCCACGAGCAGGCTGGCCGGCAACTCCGGGTCCGGCGCCGGGCCGGTCAGCGCGCCGGCGAGCCGGCCGACCTCGGCGGGGGTGAGGACGGGGATCCGCCGCAGCGGCCGGTCGAGGTTGTCCCGCAGGCTCCGCACGAGGCCCACGAAGTGGTGCAGGAACCGGGACGCCGTCCGCCCGTCGCAGCCGGGGGCGCAGGTCAGCGTGAATTCCGTGCCCTGCCCGGTGACCGGCACTTCGAGCAAGTAGGCCACCCGGGACGCCAGCCACGGGGTCACCTCCGCGTCGCCCCGGCTCACCAGCCCGAACCGGATGACGTCGAGCACGTCGCCCTGGGCGTCTATCCAGCCGCGCAGGCCATCCCACGGGTAGTCACGGTACGGCGCGGCCTCGAGCGTCTCGGCGCGGGTCGCGCCGATCGCGTCCCGGAGCGTCCCCTCCTCGTCGAACCGGCCGGTGTGGAACGTGAGCGCCTCGGAGGCCGGGGCGAGGCCGCCCACCGCGACTACGCCGGCGTCCGGTCCGAAGTAGAACGACAGCAGGAAGTGGTAGAGAGCGTTATAAAGGACCATTTCCGCCTGGGCGTCGCCGCGGCTCGCCTTCCGCAGGAAGGTCAGATCCGCTTCGGACGCGGTGACCGACCAGTGTCCCCGGCCGCCGGTGT
Organism: Amycolatopsis sp. SID8362; assembly: GCF_010550475.1. Lineage (NCBI taxonomy): Bacteria > Bacillati > Actinomycetota > Actinomycetes > Pseudonocardiales > Pseudonocardiaceae > Amycolatopsis > Amycolatopsis sp. SID8362. The sequence continues at coordinate 3,214 of NZ_JAAGNB010000735.1, read as the reverse complement.
GCCCCGACGGCGTCAGCGCCACCGGCCGGTCCGACGGTTCGCAGCCGCCGAGCTTCCGCACCCAGAAGTCCAGGGCGATGCGGGGATCCAGGGTCTTCTCGGTCATCGTCTCGTCCTAGAAGTCGAAGTCGATGTCGTGGTCAGCGGCGGCGAGCTGCTCTTCGTCGACCGTCCCGCCGTATTCGGCGAGCGGCCGCTCCGGTGCGTCCACCGCTTCCGCGAGCAGCGCCGCGAACCGCCGCCAGAGCAGCGCGACCGACTCTTCGTCGTACAGGGCGGAATCGAACTCGACCATCGCCCCGATCCGTCCACCGCGGACGGTGAAGTTGAAGGTCAGGTCGAACTTGGCCACGCACTCGCGCCGGTCCCGCAGCCTGATTCCGAGGCCGGTCTCCCGGCGGACGCGGTCCTCGAAGCCGTCCAGGTCGTGCAGGACCAGCAGGACGTCGAACAGGAAGCCGCGCCCCGGCTCCGGGCGCGGGACCACGTCGGCCAGCTGTTCCAGCGGGTACAGCTGCCGGGCGTGGGACTCCAGGAACTCCGCCCGGGCACCGGCCAGCAGCGCGCGGAAGGTCGTGTCCGCCCGGAACGCCGTCCGGAGGGCCAGGGTGCCGGCGAGGAACCCGATCTGCGTCCGCAGATCCGGTGAGAACTCGCGGCCGGCTGCCAGCGTGCCGAGACAGATGTCGGTCTGACCGGTCCGGTTGTGCAGGGTCGCCACCGTGGCCGAGTGCAGCAGGGTGAACAGGGTGATACCTTCGGCCCGGCAGAAGTCGAGCGCGCGAGTGGTCAGCGCCTCGTCGAGATCACCGTGGAAGACCGCCCCGCCGAACGACTTCACGGGCCCCCGCGGGCGGTCCGTCCGGAGTTTCAGGGCGGGAACACCGTCCTTCAGCTTGTCTTCCCAGTAGGCCCGGCTCGGCTCCAGAAGCCCACGGTCGCGCAGGTCGCGCAGCCACAAGGCGTAGTCGCCGTACTGGAGTGCGGGTTCCGGCAAGGGATTCCGCTGCGCGTAGGCCTTCAGCACCTCCTCGGCGAAAATCGTCACGGAGATCGCGTCGCACACGATGTGGTGCATGGACAGCATGAGAACGTCGTCCGGGTGCACACCGGTCACGTATGTCACCCGGAACAGCGGGCCGGTGGCCAGGTCGAACCGCCGGTGCAGCTCCCGCCGTTCGATCGCGGCCATGGCCGCCTCCTGATCGCCGTCCGGGGGCACGCGCTCGACCTGCACCCCGCCAGCGGGCAGCCGGTCGCCGACGCGCTGCACCAGCTCGTCCTCGCGCCGGGCGAAGCGCGTGCGCAGAATCCCGTAGCGGGCCACGACCGCGTCGACAGCACGTTCCAGCCGCCCAAGCTCCAGCCCGCCGGTGACATGGACCGACGCCAGCACGTTGTAGGACGTGCGCTGGTCCTGCACCCAGATCCGCGTCTGGCTGGAGGTCACGGGGTACTCGGCGCGCGGCGGGCGCCGCGTGAGCGCCGGCCACGTCGAATCCGTGGCCGGTACCAGCCGCGCGGCCATGGCGGCCACCGTCGGCGCCTCGAAGACGTCCTTGAAGGACAGCGTGAGCCCGGTCGTCTTCTCCAGCCGGTGCAGCAGTTCGATCACGCTGAGCGAGCTTCCGCCCAGCTCGAAGAACGACGCTTCCGGACCGGCGGGCGCGACGCCCAGGACGTCCGCCACGCATTCGGCGACGGTGCGTTCCCGCTCGGTCATCGGCCGCGCCGGGCCGTCGCCGGGGCCCGGCTCCCCCGGCGCGGGCAGCCGGGCCGGGTCGAGCTTGTTGTTGGGCGTGAGCGGGAAGGCACCGAGCACGTGGACGGTGGCCGGGACGACAGCGGCGGGCACCGTCCGAGCCAACAGTGCGCGCAGCTCGGCGGGGGCCACGGCAGCGCGCTGCCGCTCGTCGGGCACCTCGGCGTACGCCGCCAATGCCTCGCCGCCGTCGGCCGCCAGGTACTTGACGACCCGCGCCCGGGTGACGGCGGGGTGCTCCGCCAGCGCCGTCTCGAGCTCGGCCGGTTCCACGCGGTGGCCGTTGACCTTCAGCTGCCGGTCCGCCCGGCCGACCAGCTCGATCTCCCCGTCCGGCCGGAACCGGCCGAGGTCACCGGTGCGGTAGCCCCCGTCCCGGAACTTTTCCGCGGTGAGGTCCGGGAGGCCGAGGTAGCCCTTCGCGACGTGCCGTGATCCGACGACGATCTCGCCGACTTCGTACACCTCGGGGCGGCCGCCGTGCCCGGCGTCCACCGACAACGTGGTCCCGTCGCAGGGAACGCCCAAGTTGATGGTGCGCGATGGATGCTCGGGGTCGATGCGCTGCAGGGCGTTGAAGGTACTTTCCGCCTGGCCGTAGAGGCTGTAGAGGTCGACGCCGGGGAACAGCTCGAAGTGCCGCACCGCGTCGGCAGGCTGCACGGGTTCGCCGCCCAGGACGACGGCACGCAGGTCACCGGCGCCGGGCCCGCTGCGCCGGGACAGGATCTTCCGGTACAGCGAAGGGGTCGCGTGCAGGACGGTGATCGACTGACCGGCCACCCACTGCCGGAGGTCGTGGTGCCCGGCATTGTCGTGGAAGGCCAGGACGCGCAGCTGCGCGCCGGTGACCAGCGCCGTGTAGACGTCCAGGACCGCGGCGTCGAAACCGAGGGAGGACACGAGGCTGAGCCGGTCGTGCTCGGTGATCGACAGGCGCCGCCGGTACTGCTCGGCGAAGAACCGGACGTGGTCAGCCTCCTGGATCACACCCTTCGGCGTTCCCGAGGTGCCGGACGTGTAGAGCAGGTAGCCGCGCGCCGGGCCTGCCGCGAGGTGTCCGTGGGCTTCCGCCGCCTCGATGTCGTCGAAGCGCACGACCCGCGGCCCTGCCCGCCACGGGAGGTCCTCCCCCGCCAAGATCAGGCGGACGCCCGCGTCCGCGACGATCCGCCGCAGCCTCGCCACGGGATCGCGCGGCTCGAGGAACACGTACTGGCGTTCGCTCTCCAGAACGCCGGCCATCGCGGCGATCGCGGCCGCGGTGTCGCCGGCGCGGAAGTACAGGCCGATCGGGCCGGTCGCGGCGTCTTGCCGCAGGTAAGCGCCCACCCGGCCGGCCAGGGCGAGCTGTTCCCCGCACGTCGTCTCGCCCCGCGGGGTCGCCACCGCCACCCGCCGCGGCTGCCGGGTCATCGCGGCCCGGATCGCCTCGGTCAACGGCCGCGGGTC